>QKDT01000059.1 GCA_003251995.1 Desulfovibrio desulfuricans | reverse complement strand
AATCTGGAAAAGCATGGCCTGGAACATCTCAAAGCCTTCGCGCTTGTATTCCAACTTGGGATCACGCTGTCCGTAGCCACGCAGGCCTATACCATCACGCAGGGCATCCATGTTGCGCAGATGTTCCTTCCAGCAGCGATCCAGTTCTTCCAGCAGGAAGTAGCGAAGAATATCGGCGTAGGTGGGGCCGGTTTCCGTCTTGAGCTGGGCAAGAATCCCCTGCGTCATGACCTCTGTTTCTTCACGTTCGGGCAACCGAGCGTCTTCTGCAAGCACCCGGTCAAGGTTGAAGACATCGCGCAGGCGGGCCAAAGCGGCTGCGCGGGCGTCGTCCTGTTCGTCCACAGGCACGGCGGCAAGCGGGCTGTATACATCGTCCAGCACGTCGCTCATAAATTCCTGCAAAACAGGCTCAAGATCTTCTTCCACCATGAGTTCGCGGCGCAGGGTGTAGATGACCTCGCGCTGCTGGTTCATGACGTTGTCATAATCAAGCAGGGTTTTGCGTATTTCAAAGTGGTGCGCTTCCACGCGCTTTTGAGCGCCTTCGACCGCGCGGGTAACCATGGCGTTTTCAATAGCCTCGCCATCGCGCAGGCCCAGTTTTTCCATAAGGCCCTTGATGCGGTCAGAGCCAAACAGACGCATGAGATCATCTTCAAGCGAAAGGTAAAAGCGGGAGGAGCCGGGATCGCCCTGGCGACCCGAACGACCGCGCAACTGGTTGTCGATACGACGGCTTTCATGCCTCTCGGTACCAAGAATGTGCAGACCGCCCAGCTCAACAACGCCTTCGCCCAGCATGATATCCGTACCGCGCCCAGCCATGTTGGTGGCGATGGTGACGCGGCCTCGCTGACCGGCTAGAGCGACGATTTCAGCTTCTTTTTCATGCTGCTTGGCGTTTAGCACGCTATGCGGAATGCCCAGCTTGGTGAGCCTGTGTGACAGCATTTCTGAGGTTTCAATGGAAATGGTGCCCACAAGCACGGGCTGTTCGTTTTTATGCAGATCAACAATGGCCTCAACAATGGCATCGAACTTTTCTTGCCGCGAGCGGTAGATAAGGTCGGGGTGATCCTTGCGGACCATGGGCTTGTTGGGCGGAATGGAAATGACTTCCAGACCGTAGATCTGATGGAATTCAACCGCTTCCGTATCCGCAGTACCGGTCATGCCCGAAAGCTTGTCGTAAAGGCGGAAGTAGTTCTGGAAGGTGATGGAGGCGAGGGTCTGGTTTTCAGCGGCAATGGTGACGTGTTCCTTGGCTTCCAGCGCCTGATGCAGGCCATCTGAATAGCGGCGGCCCGCCATAAGGCGGCCTGTGAATTCGTCAACAATAATTACCTGGTCTTCTTGAACAATATAGTCAACATCGCGCTTAAACACCAAGTGGGCCTTGAGGGATTGCATCACGTGGTGCTGGGCGGTGATATTGGCAGGATCAAACAGGTTGTCCAGTTTGAGCAGTTCTTCGCAGCGCGCAACACCTTCATCCGTCAGCATGGCGGTGCGGGCTTTTTCATCAAGGGTATAATGCTCGGCGGTGAGCTGGCGAACGATATCGTCCACGGAGCGGTACATGCCCACAGACTCGTCTGAAGCGCCGGAAATGATCAGCGGGGTTCTGGCTTCGTCAATAAGGATGGAGTCCACTTCGTCCACGATGGCGAAGTTATGCCCGCGCTGCACCAACTGGTTGGCATAAAACTTCATGTTGTCGCGCAGGTAGTCAAAGCCAAATTCATTGTTGGTGCCGTAGGTGATGTCCTTGCCGTATTCCAGCTTGCGTTCTTCGTCGTCCAGTCCGTGTACGATAACACCAGTGGACAGCCCCAAAAATTCATACAACTGGCCCATCCAGGCAGAGTCGCGCTTAGCCAGATAGTCGTTGACCGTAACCACATGCACACCCTTGCCAGACAGTGCGTTAAGCACCACGGGCAGGGTTGCCACAAGGGTTTTGCCTTCGCCGGTTTTCATTTCGGCAATCTTGCCCTTGTGCAGCACCATGCCGCCAACGAGCTGCACATCATAATGGCGCATGCCCAGTCTGCGGAGCGAGGCCTCGCGCACAAGAGCAAAAACTTCGGGCAGCAGGTCATCCAGAGTCTTTGCGCCTTCCTGCACTTCTTGGCGGTACTGCGCTATGCGTACAGGAAAGTCGGCATCGACCAGTTGCTGCATTTCAGGCTCGAACGCATTGATGCGCTGCACCATGGGGCGGAGCTTGCGCAGATAGCGATCGTTGGTGCTGCCGAAGATTTTTTTAAAAAGAAAACCGAACATGAAGTCTCCTTACTAGAGTCGTTTCACTTAGAAACGCTCGATTACCGGCGAAGTATTTTTGCTGTCTTAATCCGTAACCTGCAATATTGGCTTTATTCGTGCTGCTTAAAGATTCGCATACGTCTAAAGCTCTTGCGTTATGCGGCATCCGTTGCCAAATAAAAAGGCTTATGGATGGCGACAACATATGCATGGTGCGGGCTGTGTCATTACGCATGCTGTCTACAGTGCGTCCGTTGCAATGCTGCCATTGCCCATGCTGCTCGATAGCTCGCATACGGCTAAAGTGCATTTTTTTCAATGCCTGCCGCAGCGGGCGAACCATCATTGCAGTTGCATCGTGGCACAAACAGTTCAGTATCCACAGTGAGCAGACAATATCATTTATGACGATCTGCTCTGTCACAATAACCGTTCACCAAGGCGGCGCACATCCCCAGCTATGGGCAGTGCAACGTAATACGCAGCTTGCATGGTGCTCCAACAAACAATGCACCACATCTCTTAAAAATAAGACATAATATTGAGGTTGGCAATGTGACCTGGCAAGAATATTGTCGGCTGGAGTTGGTAGGTCAAAGAGGGCGCGCAGTTATCCAGTAAAAGTAGCCCTGGTTGACCATAATTACCTTTGCGCGCGCTGCAAGCCCTGAAGGGCGATTTTCATGTCTGGCTTGAGTTCCAGAGCTAGCTGAAAAAATTGTGCGGCCCGGCCTCGATCACCCGACTGTAGAAAAACAGCGCCAAAGTTGCAGGCAATAGACGCGCTGTTTTTGAGCATCTCCGGTTCAAGATCAAGCGCCTTAACCAAATTTGCCTTGGCTTGAATAAAATCGGCGCCTTCGGCAAAGGCCATGCCTACATTATAATATAGCGTAGGATCATCAGGGGCGATTTTGATTGCGCGCTTGTATTCGGTGATGGCGTCCTGCCAGCGTCCTTGCCGACGTAAACTGATGCCTAGCTGATTAAAAACCGCCAGGTCTTCCCGACCCAGACGTTTGCCCTTGGCATCCAGGCTGCTGCGCAAGAATCG
>QKDT01000313.1 GCA_003251995.1 Desulfovibrio desulfuricans | reverse complement strand
GACCGTACTAACGGCCTGCCAGCACACATTGAGTATACGGCATAGCCCTGAACGGTGGCAACAGCTCAGGCAACAGCCTGAGCTGTTTAAGAAAAAACAGAGCTAAAACGTCTGTTCCTCACGCGGTACGGCGAGGTATTCTGCCAGATCGGCCTCTTCCTGCACATAGCCGCCAGCCCCAAGCCGTGCGTTGGCAAGGCGCTTGCCCAGCTCCACAGCCGGTTGATCCAGCGGATTAATGCCCATAAGCCAACCGGTGAACAGCGTCGCCGCCTCAAGCAGCAGCATGAGCGATCCTGCGGCGCGGGGGCCTTTGTCGTACATTTCCACATGCAGCAAGGGCACGCCGCTTTGGCACAGGGCCATGCGCGTTCCCAGGGCCTCGGCCTCCAGCAGACTGCCAAAAGGCTTGGCCCGCAACCAGGCCCACTGATCCGGCACATCCATGCCAAAATTCGGCCCTTGCGCCTGATCACGGCTGGTCAGGAATATGCAGCCCTTGTTACGCGGGCCGCTCAAAAACATCTGGTTGATGGAATGCTGATCTGTAACGCCCGTGGCTGGCACAGGCTGACTGCCCTGCCCGTCCTTGCCCAGGCTTTCGGCCCATAGCTGGGCAAACCAGTCGCCATAGGCGGCCCATTGCGGAATATAGCTGAAAAAAATCAACTGGCTATAACCGTTGTCTTCCAGAGCCTTGGCCCAGCAGGCCAGCGCAAACGAGGGATGTTCGGCTACCTGTTCAGGATTTTGCATGAGGGGCCTGGCAACATCGGCAGCACCGTCCAGCAGTGCCTGCCAATCTATGCCTAAAAAGGCGGCGGGCAAAAGCCCCACTGCCGATAGGGCAGAATAGCGACCACCAAGATAGTCTGGCACTTCAAGCGCGGTCAGCCCATAACGGTTGGCTTCTTCCCGCAGATAGCCCTTGCGCTCGTCGGTGACAACGATCATCTGATCCTGCCAGCCTTCGCCAACGCTGGCTTTCAGCCAATCGCGCACAAGAAAATACTGGGAGATGGTTTCAATGGTGCCGCCAGATTTACTGATGCACACCACCACTGTTTCCGTGGGATTGAGCTTGCCGAGCAGCGCTTCAAACCGCTCTGCGCAAACATTGTCAGCAATCCACAGCCATGGGCCGCGATGACCGGGGCCATCCTGCCCAGGCGCAAAGGCCTGCTGCATGGCCCTCGCCCCAAGAGCGGAGCCGCCAATGCCCAGCACGAGCATATGCTTGTAGGCCTTGATGCGTGGAATCAGCGGGGCCATTTCCACTTCCAGCTTGCTGCGGAAGGGCATGGAAATAAAAGGCAGTTCGCCAGATTCCATCTCGCGCTTCAGCCTTTGGGCCACTTCCGGCGCGCGCGCCTTAAAGGCCGCAGCCGAATCAGCGGCAAGACGGTGAGCGTAAGCCCTCGACCATTCGAGCAAATGAGGCATAGATACCTCCTGAGGTGTAGCGCCGCGCTCTTGGCGTCGCATTACAAAAGTCGCAAGAGTTTGGGAGCGAAAAAACGCCGCCGCACGGCCTTGTAGGTCTGGGGCCGCACCCCGAATCTACAATGCCACAGGGCGCAGGTGTCTCGCGCCGCGCAGGCGCGCACCTCTACCCTATCGCCCGCGCAGCCCATGCACTGCCTGCGAATGGCCCGCAAAGCCTGCCTGGCTGCTTGAGCCGCCGGGGCAGGGCATTCCTCCCCTGCCAGCATGGCAAGCCGCCAGGCCCAAAGGGGGCAATCTTCATCCGCACAGGCGCGAACCGCCTTGGCGGACGCCCCCTGACACTCCAGGCAGAACTGCCGGATAACCGCAAGGGGGCCATTTTTGCCCCTGCCGGAATTTTTTGCGCGTTCGGCGTCCGTTGGCATCAGGATTTGGCAGCTCCGCAGCATTTTTTATATTTCTTGCCGCTGCCGCAGGGACAGGGATCATTACGCCCCACCTTGGGCTCCTGTCTGCGGTAGGCATCGGGGCGCAAGCCCACGCCGTCTACATAATAAATCTTGTCGTCCTTACGCTGAAAAAAGCTGCGCTCACCCAACTGGCGGGGGATCCCTTCCAGCTCGTAATAGGCATAAAATTCAACCACATCAAAAAGCTCGCCGTTTTTTCCGGCGGGAACATTATTTTCTGTAGCTGCTATATCAAGGCGCAGCCAGGTGATATCCTTGGTCTGCTCAGCCAGATTATCGGCATCCACATTCTCCCTGTAGTCAGGGTGAGTGGTTTCTACAAGCCATTGATGGCGACCAAGAACATAGGCCGAGTACCGTGAACGCATAAGGCTTTCTGCGTTCTGGGGCCAGGACGCGCCTTCAATGTGGGGGCCGCAGCACTGATCAAGAGTTTGACCGCTGCCGCAGGGGCAAAGTTGAGACATGAATCCGCCTTTGTTTGAGCCCGACATGGGCATATGCAACAGAATTAGCATAGCTTATGGCAAAGCAGGCGGCAAGAGCGGTAAGGCGGGATGAACGCGGTGGGCAAAAAAAAAGCGGCATGCACAGGTGACGCGCCAAGTGCATGCCGCTGGAGACCGAACGACCCTATTTGTCAATGACCGGAGGAGAGTGCGGCTTGGGGGGCCGCAATTGGACAAGACAGCCGGGCCGAACGGCGGTATCAGGCGCTCCGGCATCTGCTGCCGAGCTATAAAACCATTCAAAATCCAGTTCAAGTGTGCCTTTTTTTGCTTCATCAACGCGGGCGGTACACAGGGGCATGCCCTGCGCATCATACACGGCGCAGGTGGCTCCCTTTGCAGGAGCGCGCAAACCGTACAACAAGCACCACACATGACCATTCTGAGCTTGACCGGCACTTGCCGCGGCATACTGCACGCGCACAATCTCTCCGCAACCAAGAGTGGTCAACTGGCGTATATATTTGCTGCCCAGGCGGAACACCACAACCCCCGTGAGCAGGCCAAGGCCGCAGAAGCCCGCCGCCAGTACAAAGGGATTGTAGCCGGTAATGCGCCGAAAATATGAAGTTGCCGCAGCACGCATGGCAACTTCATCGGCATGCACGATGACCGTAAAATGTTGCGTGGTGCTGGCAGGAGCCCCCCTGAACACGATCTTGAGATTATAGCTGCCGGGTTCTGTCACAGCATCGGCGCGCACGCTGCCGCGCCACATGCCGTTGCCAAACCAGTAGCCAGAAAAAAATCCTTCCAGATCATATATCAGAGCATGATTTTCAGGAGAAAACTGCGCCTTGAGGTCACTGTTTACAGGATTTTTGATGGTCAGCGGGCCGGATACGGACACTCTGCCACCGGGCAAAATTTCAATTACATCAGCGCCAGACCTGGCAAGCCCT
>QKDT01000050.1 GCA_003251995.1 Desulfovibrio desulfuricans | reverse complement strand
ATTTGTTTTCTGCCCGTAGCCGGGCAAACATTCCGTAATCAAAAAATGCCTCTGCGCGTCTGCCCCGCACATCACCCTTAAAACGCAACTGGATCTCGGCCTGCGTGTTGGCATAGGTAATGGTGCCGTTTTCATCCACCATAAGCACGCCAATGGGCATGGAGCTGAAAAGGCTGTTGAGCAGACTGCGGGATTTGTTCTCCATGCTACTTAGCGAAGCGTTGAGCAACAGGCGCTCAATTTCACGGGCAGCACCTATTGCCAACCACAAAGACTGGCTGTGATCAGCGCTGGTTGGCCCGGAAATGTCAAAACAGCCCCACAATTGCCCAAAAGGGGTGAATATGGGCGCGGCAGAACACCCCCAGGCCTGGTGGCTGTTGCAAAAATGTTCTTCGCCAATGACTTGGGCTGGGATGCCGTCAGAAAGGGCCAGGCTTATGGCGTTGGTCCCCACGCTTTTTTCAGACCACACGGCCCCCGGCCCAAAATAAAGCTGATCAGCCTGAAGCAGCACATCCTTGTTGCCGCAGGTGCGCAGCAAACGACCATTGGCCTCGGAAACCGTCATGAGCAAGCCTTTGTCCTTGATTTGCTCATACACCTGTCTTTCCACCCCTGCCGCCAGCTCTGCGTATATTTCGGCCTGAGCGTTGATTTGGCTCATGGGGGTAAATTCAGCGCATTTGGGCAAAAGCGGGTCTACCCCCAAATCGCGGCAACGCATCCACGAGGCCGCAATGGGCTGAGGCAGACTGTCGTCAATGATCCTGCCACTCTTTATAAATGTTTCCCATATTTCACGCCGGTTTGCTCTTGGCCCGCCGCAGTAGCTATTGAACAGAAATCCTGAACGGTTGACGCCTTCAGCCATCAGGGGTTCCTGCCGCATTTCAAAGACATCGCCATTTCTTTGCAGAACATACATGACTCATCTCCCGGACGCTCAGACCCTCAACAGGCATGCAGGTTCGCGGGCATTTTCTGTTGCCCCAAAGGCAATCCGCCCCACTTCTGAATAATGCGACC
The DNA here is from genome assembly GCA_003251995.1 of Desulfovibrio desulfuricans. Lineage (GTDB taxonomy): Bacteria > Desulfobacterota > Desulfovibrionia > Desulfovibrionales > Desulfovibrionaceae > Desulfovibrio > Desulfovibrio desulfuricans_B. Next base: position 2,306 of record QKDT01000050.1, on the reverse strand, counting down.
CCGCTGCTTTGTTTTAAGCAATAACACCGTCCATAAAAAATTGGAATAGCTCTTTTGACATGTTTGAATTCATATTCACGGTCAAAAAACAAATCTATGAATTATTTATACATTGTAGTGTATCATTACTGCCCTATAAGAACATAATAGTGTTCGATTTTCGAACAATAATCAATTGACACACAAATGTTATACTAAATTATTCATTAATAACTGCCTGTTATAAAGTGGTATCAGAGTTGCAATCTGCACAAGCATAAACGCGTGCGCCACCTTGGCGCAAGGAGGTAGCGGATGGCCTACGAAGTGCAGATGCCCAAATGGGGCCTGACCATGAAAACCGGCAAAATTGCGCGCTGGCTTGTTGCCGAAGGCGGCGCGGTGGCAGTGGGGCAACCCCTGCTGGAAGTGGAAACGGACAAGATCACCAATGTGGTTGAATCACCGGCTGGCGGCGTATTGTTGCAGATTGTCAGCCCGCAGGGCGAAGTTGTGCCAGTAATGCAGGTTATTGGCATAATTGGTGAATCTGGAGAAGCTGTGGCTGCCCCTACGGCAACTGCTGCCGGAGCTGGCTCAGGCAGCTCGGCCCCAGCAAAAGCAACGGATCAGGCAGCCCCAGCATCAGGCAAAACAGACCAGAGCGTGGTTCGCGCCATGCCCGCAGCCCGCAGGGTTGCCAAAGAGCTGGGCATTGACCTCGCCACAGTCACAGGCACAGGGCGTGACGGCGTTATTACAGAAAAGGACGTGCGCACAGCCCACGAGACAGCTTCAAACGCCCCGGCTTCAGCCGCGCCCGCCCCAGCGGCTTCATGTACGGCATCCTGCGAGGATGCGGACGAAATTATCCCCATGGATGGGCTGCGTAAGCTCATAGCCGACAACATGCAGGCCAGCCTGCAAAATGCTGCGCAACTTACCGTATTTGTTGAAGCTGATGTTACAGAAATGGTAGCGCTGCGCGATGCCATGCTGGCCCGCAACAAAAAGAATCCAGATTACCGCCTCTCGTTCAACGACATCATCGCTTTTGCGGTATGCCGCGCGCTCAAGATCCACCCAATCATGAACTCCACCCTTCAGGCAGACGGCACCCACCTGCACAAGCATGTAAATCTGGGCATCGCGGTGTCGCTCGATACGGGCCTCATTGTTCCCAACGTCAAGAATGCGGACACGTTCAGCCTTGAAGAACTCAAGTTCAAAGTGCGCGATGCCGCCTCTCGCGCCCGCAAGGGCGGCCTTTCCATGGACGAGATTTCCGGCGGCACGTTCACCATCTCCAACGTGAGCATGCTGGGTGTGGATGGCTTTACCCCCATTCTCAACCCGCCAGAGACTGGCATCCTTGGCGTAGGGCGCGTGGCTGAAAAGCCGGGCGTTTTTGACGGGCAGGTATGCGTGCGCAAAATGATGACACTCTCCCTCACGTTCAACCACATGGTCACCGATGGCGGCCCCGCCATGAACTTCTTGCGCACGCTGGCAGACATGCTCGAACAGCCCGTGCGCATGCTGGGTTAGCACCTGGAGGTAGAAGATGCTGCAACGATTCGTGGTTGAAATGGGTACTGGTGCCGATCTGCACGGCGCCAACATGACCAAGGCCGCCGTTCGGGCGGTTAAGGACGCCATCTCGCGCAGTTGCCTGTGCGGCTTGGTCGAAATACTCGGGCGCAGCTCTTTTCAGGGTGTGCATGTGCATGTGCGCATTGCCGCCCCTGAACCTGATCTGGTGGACAAGGAAGCCGTGCTGGCGGCTGTTCCCATTGGCAAAAAGAGCATTGAAGTCATTACTGGCGGATTGCGCACCCAAGGCCTGGAGGTTGCCTGCTTCAGCCCCGGTTGCAGCGACATCGTGATGGCCTGCGCGGCCCTGACCGTGTCGGTAGAAGTTGACTGAATCGGCATCACAATCAGCAAACTGAGGAAAGTACCATGAAACATCCCGACAAAAAGGCTTTGCTGGAAATGTTCAGCACCATGACCAAGATCCGTCTTTTTGAAAGCGAGCTGCAAAAGTTTTTTGCGGCTGGCAAAATACCCGGATTCGTACATCTTTACCTTGGTGAAGAAGCCGTTGCCACGGGTGCGTGCGCCGCGCTGAAGCAAACGGACATGATTACCAGCACCCACCGCGGTCATGGTCACTGCCTTGCCAAGGGCGGCGATCTCAAGCTCATGATGGCCGAAATTTACGGTCGCGCCACTGGCTACTGCAAGGGCAAGGGCGGCTCCATGCACATTGCCGATTTCAACATCGGTATTCTTGGCGCAAACGGCATCGTGGGTGGCGGCGGCCC
>QKDT01000343.1 GCA_003251995.1 Desulfovibrio desulfuricans | reverse complement strand
ACAAGGCCCATGCCCTTGTGTTCATGTACGCCGTCAGTGTCAAAGGTAACTATACCCGCGCTTTCCTGACCGCGATGCTGCTGTGCGTACAAACCGAAATAAGCCAGACGAGCCGCTTCCTCGTGGTCATAAATGCCGAATACGCCGCATTCGTGCTTGATCATAGGCCTTACTTCTTCAGTTTTTTGCGCAGATGCGCAATGCGATTATCAATGACCGACGGATTGGGATAAGCGTCGCGGGCCAGTTCAAAGTTTTTCAGGGCTTCCTTGCCTTTGCCGAGCTGCTCAAGGGCATCAGCCAGCAAATAACCAGCCAGCCCACGCAGGGTTTTGCCAGGATCACTGTCCAGTATCTGCTGGCAAAGGTCTGATACCTCCTGCCAGCGTTCCCTCGCCATGTTCTGGTCGGCAAGGTCATACATGCACATTATTTTGTCGTGGTCTGCCAGGGGCAGAGCCAAACACTGCTGCAAGGTATCCTCGCCAGCATCAAACCGGCGCAGGTTAAACTGCATGGCAGCCAGTCTGCGGTAGCCATCCACCGTCTGTTCTGCCGTCAGGCCGCCAAGACCAATATACGCATTCCAGGCATCCGCAGCGCGGATATAACGCCTCAATCCCTCGTTTACCTCGCCCATGCGCCGCAGAATAACGGCGCTTCTGGCGTCGTTGTCTGCAAACTCCGCCATCATGGTTTCCAGGCATTCAAGGGTAGCCCGGGGCTCCTGCCCTGCGGCATTGAGTACCACAAGGAGTTGCTGCCACGCCTCCCAGCGCAAATCAGCATCCCGTGCCTCACGCAGATAACGCTCAAGGAGCCTTTCGGCAAGGGACCAATCACGCAAAGAAACTGCGGTGCGGGCCGCAGAAAGGTCGTCCCCTACTATGCCCTGGTCTTTGCAAGCACATAAAAAGCCAGCAAAAACAAGGCATAGGCAAAGGGCCAAACCTTTACTGCAAACCCGCCGCAATGTTTTCATCAGTTATGTTTATTCTTCGCCGTCGTTATCAGCGCTGTCGTCATTGGGCTCTTCGGTCGCAACAGCGGCAGGCGCAGCTGCAAGGCCGGAGAAATCATCGTCATCATCCATTTCAGCGCTGGCATCCCTGCCAGTCTGCCCGCCTTCGTCCACACGGTCAAAGCCTACCACATGCCCGCCTTCATCAAGGCGCACAAGCATAACACCCATGGTGGCCCTGCCCTTGCTGCGCACATCGTCAACGCCGATGCGCACAATTTTGTTGGACGAGGTCAAAAGGATAAGACCATCATTATCGCGCACGGGCATGGCCCCGATCACAGGGCCGGTTTTGGCAGTCACCTTGAAGTTGATGATGCCTTTGCCGCCGCGCGATTGCAGACGGTAAAGATCAACACTGGTGCGCTTGCCGTAGCCATTGGCAGAAATGGACATGATTTCGGTGGTCTGATCAATATCCTTGATAATGACCGCAGCCACCACAAAATCCTGCCTGCGCAGGGCAATACCCTTTACGCCTGTTGCCACGCGACCCATGGGACGCACATCGTTGCAGGCAAAGCGGATGGAGAAGCCGTCTGCCGTTGCCAGTACAATGTGGCTGTTGTCGCGGATGGGCCGCACCACCACAAGCTCGTCGTCTTCGCGCAGGCCCACAGCCATGAGGCCGGTTTTGCGGCATTTGGCATACAGGGATGCGGAAGAGCGCTTGATCATTCCCCGCTTGGTGATGAACAAAAAGAACTTGTCTTCGGCAAATTCGCGCAGGGCCAATACTGTTGTAACCCACTCGTTTTCTTCAAGCGGCAACAGGTTGTTGATATGCACGCCCTTGGCGGTACGGCTGCCCTCCGGTATCTGATGCACCTTAAGCTGGTGCATGCGCCCCTTGTTGGTAAAGAGGCACAGATACTGGTGATTGGTGGTGGACAAAAATTCCTGCACGTAGTCGTCATCCGAGGTGTGCAGGGCCGCAATGCCCTTGCCGCCGCGCTTCTGCTGCTGATAATTTTCAAGCCCGGTGCGCTTCATGTAGCCGCGGCGCGAAAGCGTAATGACCACTTCTTCATCGGGGATGAGATCTTCAATATCAATGTCGGTCAGGGCTTCACGCAGCACTTCTGTACGGCGGGGCGTGGCAAACGTATCGCGGATTTCGGCAATCTCACGCTTCAGTTCGCCGCGCAACACTTCGGCATTCTCAAGGATGGAGCGGTAAAACTCAATCTTTTGCAGCAGATCCTTGTATTCATTCATCAGCTCTTCGCGCTGCAAGCCCGTAAGGCGCTGCAAACGCATTTCAAGAATGGCCTTGGCCTGCAACTCTGAAAGCGTAAAACGCTCGATCAGGGCTGCCCTGGCTTCTTCAGGGCTGGCAGACGCGCGGATAAGGGCCACCACCTCATCGATATTGTCGATGGCGATGCGCAGACCTTCCAGAATGTGCGCCCGGGCTTCGGCCTTTTCAAGGTCATAACGCGTGCGGCGAATAACCACTTCGCGTCTGTGATCCACAAAGCACGAAAGCGCCGTCTTGAGGTTCAGCAACTGCGGGCGGTTGTCCACCACTGCCAGCATGTTGATGCCAAAGCTCGTTTCAAGCGGCGTAAACTTGTACAGGGCGTTGACCACGATATCGGGTATGCTGCCGCGCTTGAGGTCAATGACGATGCGTATGCCCTTGCGGTCAGATTCGTCGCGCAGGTCGGTAATGCCCTCGATTTTGCGATCGTTGACCAGAGCCGCGATTTTTTCCACCAGTGAGGACTTGTTAAGCCCAAAGGGGATTTCGCGAATAACAATGGACTGCGCGCCTTTTTTGCGGTCTTCGATCTCAATGCGACCACGCACCTTAACCGTGCCGCGACCTGTGTGATAGGCATCGTACAGGCCTTTGCCCGCGTAAACAAAACCCCTGGTTGGAAAGTCCGGCCCTTTCACATAGTCCATGAGCTCGTCAATGCTGCACTGCGGATTATCCAGCAGCAGTTGCAGCGCGTCGCACAGCTCGCCCAGGTTGTGGGGCGGAATATTGGTGGCCATACCAACGGCAATACCCGAGCTACCGTTAAGCAGCAGGTTGGGAACCTTGCTCGGCATAACCGTGGGTTCCTGGAGGGTGTTGTCGTAGTTGGGGCGAAAGTCAACAGTGTTCTTGTCCAGGTCGTTCAAAAACTCCTGGGCAAGCTTGGACATGCGCACTTCGGTATAACGCATGGCAGCAGCGGCGTCGCCGTCAATGGAACCAAAGTTACCCTGCCCGTCCACCAGCGGATCGCGCATGGAAAATTCCTGCGCCATACGCACCAGGGCATCGTACACGGCAGAGTCACCATGCGGGTGATATTTACCGGTA
>QKDT01000142.1 GCA_003251995.1 Desulfovibrio desulfuricans | reverse complement strand
GGTGCGCCAGGCCTTGCGTGTGGGCAAGGACGACTGGCGGGCGGCCTATGCAGCGCCTTTTTTGGGGCAGGCCAAGGCCGTGGCCTGGGATTACTGCAAGCGGTTTGCCGGAGCCGTGCCCGGCACGCGTTTTTTGGAGAGCGAGCTTGTCTGCGTGCTGCCCACAGGGGGGCGCATTCGCCTGCTGGGCACAGAAAATGCCCAAGCCTTACGCGGTTTGTATCTGGATGATCTGGTGCTGGACGAACCCGCGGATATGCCCCGCGAAGTTTGGACGCAGATACTGCGCCCCATGCTTGCCGACCGTCAGGGCCGCGCGTTGTTTTGCGGCACCCCGCAAGGGACGGACAACCTGCTCTACGACGTGTGGCAACAGGCGGGCGCAGATGAAGAAGGTATCTGGTCGCGCTTTCGCTTTCCCGCCTCCGAGACAGGCTACTTGCCGCCACAGGAACTGGCGGCAGCGCGCCGGGGCATGGATGAGGCCGAGTACCTTCAGGAATTCGAATGTTCTTTTGCGGCGGCAGTGCGCGGGGCCTACTACGCCCCACTGCTGGACACCGCAGAGCGAGAGGGGCGCATCCGGCCCTTGCCCCACGCGCCGGAGCTTCCCGTGCATACAGCGTGGGATCTGGGCATGGATGACGCCACTGCTATCTGGTTTTTTCAGGTGGAGCCTTCTGGCTGCTGGCGCGTTCTGGATTATTACGAGGCCTCCGGCGAGGGGCTTGCGCACTATGCGCAGGTGCTGGCTGCCAAGGCCAGACCTGCCGAAGCCTCGGGGGGATCCTCCCAGGATGGAGCCATCACAGGACGCGGCTTTGTTTATGGCACCCATATTGCCCCGCACGACATCCGCGTGCGCGAGCTGGGTACAGGCCTAAGCCGCTGGGAAAGCGCCGCCCAACTGGGCATACGCTTTACCCTGGCCCCGGCCCTGTCGCTGGCGGACGGCATAGACGCCCTGCGCCGCCAGTTGCCCCGCCTGTGGTTTGATGCTGGGGCCTGCGCCCATGGCGTCAAGGCGCTACGGGCCTACAGACGACGATGGCGCGCGGGTGCAGGGCAAGGTTCGCAGGCGTCGCAAGCGGGCTCTGGGCCGCTGCACGACTGGGCAAGCCATGCGGCAGACGCCCTGCGTTATGCGGTCACAGGATTTCGCCCGCAACAGGAGACTGCCTCTGGCGCACGCCGCGCCCGCACCGACTACGACTTTTTTGGAGGCCTCTGATGCGCTTTACCTACGCCCCCATTGTGGAGCAGCACGCCCGCGATGCCGTGTTTGAACGGATGCAGGCCGAAGGTCTGACCGCCTGCGCCATGAGTTCCATAGCCAACCCCACGCTTGCGCAGTGGCAGGCAATCACCGCACCCCAGCGGGGGGTTCTGTTGGGGTGTTACAGGGCGCCGCAAGGCGACACAGCTTTCAGGCGGATTGCGAGTCAGGCTGAAGCGGAAACCTCAAAAAAATCTTTAGGCCATGCACACAGGCATCCACCCCACGAGGCACCACTGCTGGCATGCGCCATGTTCAGCCCCCGCAGGGGGAGGGTGTGGGAGTTTGACTTCACCACCTTTCGCCTAGCGGCGTCACAGGCGGTGCCTATGGCGCGAGAAGGGCTGGACTGGGCATTTAATAATCTCGACTGCTCCGCAGTCATGGGGCTTTGCCCTGTCCCAAACCGTCATGCATGGCGTCTGGCAGAAGCCTGCGGCTTTCGTGTGCTTGGTCGCTTGCCCCATGCCTGCCTGTACGCCCGCAAACAGGCATGGGTAGATGGAGTGCTGGTGCTCTGCACGCCTCAGGACATCGCCTGATCATAGCAATCTGACATCTTGAAACAAAACACTAAATCAAGGAGCAAGCCATGGGATTTGGAGGAGGCGGCACGCCCGATGTGCCCGCAGTTGCGCCCGTACCCAAGCAGGAAGTGGAAAAACCCGTGACCGAGGCAGCGACCGCCGCGCGCCAAAGCCAAAAGGACAAAGCCGCCAAGGCGGCGGGCATCAACGGCTCTGTGTACACCAGCCCGCTCAATCGCGCGGACAGCGCGCGCAAAACCCTGCTGGGGCAATAGCGTGAATACGTCATCCTCAAACGGCATTGCACCCACAGCGCAAGCCCTCCCACAACGTGCTGTGGATGTGCAGGCCCTGTCCCGACGGCACGATGCCCTGCTGCGTCGCCGCGCGCCGTGGGATGCAGCGTGGCAAAGCCTTGCAGACCATTTTTTGCCCACGCGCTGCCGACTCAACCCACAGGTGGATGCCACGGAAGAAGGCCCAATGCTCAACCGTGGGCTTGTGGATGCCACTGGCATTCTGGCAATGCGCACGCTGGCGGCAGGCCTTCAGGGCGGGCTCACCAGCCCAGCCAGACCATGGTTTCGCCTGAGCCTAGATGATGCCGATCTGGCACGCAGTCGCCCCGGTCAGGCATGGCTGGACGAGGTCGCCAACCGGATGCGCACCGTGTTTCAGCGGTCAAACTTCTACAATGCCATGCATACGCTGTATGGCGAGCTGGGTACTTTTGGCACCGCCTTTGTTTTTGAGCTGTGCGACCCGCAGCATGGATTCCGCTTTATCCCCCTGTGCGCAGGGGAATACGCGCTGGACTGCGATGCCGCGCGCCGGGTGGATACGGTGTTTCGCCGCAGCGCCATGACCCTGCGCCAGATCGTGCAGGCCTTCGGCGCCTCGGCCCTGCCAGAAACCCTGCGCGAGGCCGCGCGCCGCAACCCAGAAGAACGCCGCAATGTTATTCAGGCCGTGTACCCGCGCGAAGACACTGTCCACGGAGGTAGCGACGCGGGCCGCATGCCCGTGGCCTCTGTCTACTGGCTGGAAGGACGCGACGGCAACCGCCAGGCTCTCAAGGTTTCGGGCTTTCGCTCCTTCCCTGGCTTTGGCCCGCGCTGGGATGTGGCGGGCAACGATGTGTACGGTCGCTCACCAGCCATGGACGCCCTGCCCGACTGCCGCATGTTGCAGCAGATGGGCGTTACCACGCTCAAAGCCATCCACAAGGCGGTTGACCCGCCCATGAGTGTGGCTGCAGGCCTGCGTTCTGTGGGGCTTGATCTGACCCCCGGCGGCGTCAACTACGTGGACAGCGCACCGGGGCAAAGCCCTCAGGCGGCAACGCCCCTGTTGCAGATAAATCCAGACCTCGCCACAGCCCGCAAAGCCATGGAGTCGGTGCAGGATCAGATTCGCAAAGGCCTCTACAACGACCTGTTCAAACTCATTCTTGACGGTCGCAGCGGCGTTACCGCCAGCGAGATTGCCGCGCGGGAAGAGGAAAAACTGGTGCTCGTGGGCCCGGTGCTGGAGCGCCT
>QKDT01000183.1 GCA_003251995.1 Desulfovibrio desulfuricans | reverse complement strand
GAGGGCATACGCCTTTGGGCTGCGTCTCAAGGTGTGTCTGTACGCGCGGCTATGGTTGCTCTGCTGGGGCATAACATCTGGCCCGAGCGATTCCGCCGTAATTTTGGTCTGCTGGCTGCGCAAGATATGGCGCGGCTGCTGCAAAGCCGTGCCCTTGTGCTGGGATGCGGCGGTTTGGGCGGTCATGTGGCGGAGCTGCTGGCGCGTTCTGGCGTGGGCAGCATACGCCTTGTGGATAACGACGTGTTTGACGAGAGCAACCTCAACCGTCAACGGTTCTGCTCTGAGCGGGTGCTGGGCCAGCCCAAGGCCCGCGTGGTGCGCGACGCTCTTGGTGATATTGCTTCGCATGTGGATGTGGAAGCCTTGAAGGTTGCCGCAGACAAGGGCAATCTGCCTGATCTTGTGGCGGGCATGGATGTAGCCCTGGACTGCCTGGACAATATCTCCGCCAAAGCTGCCCTGGAGCTGGCCTCCATTGCAGCGGGGGTGCCTTTTATCCACGGCTCTGTGCTGCGGGAGGAAGGCTTTTGCTACGCCACCCGCGGCCCTCACGCACGGCTTGCAGAGCTCTACCCCCAGGGGCAGAGCGCGCAGGAGCTTGAACATGCGCGGCGTGAGGGCGTAGGGGCGCTGGCTCCGGCCTTTGTGGCCTGTTTGATGGTCAAGCTTGGGCTGAGGTCAATTTTACGACCACAAGCCAGCAGCGCCCTGTTTCATCTTGATCTTTCCGTGCCGGAGATGGAGCGGTTTGACTGGGCAGACCAAGCCTGACACGCGTTCTGTTTGCCCGCAGAACCGATCTTCCTGAAGATCGTATTTGTCCACTGAGCTTATTTGCCCGCATACTCCCAGATAATCTGCCCAGTTTTTTCCGTGCCGTAGCCGCCCATGGCTTCAACGGTTTTGCGGAATGTTTCGCTGCGGATAACGTCCAGCAGCGCCTGAACCGCATCGGTTTCAAAAAAGCGGCGTGGAATGACCAGATCGTATTCTTCAACGCCAATGGGCATAAAGGGCAGCCCCAGCGCATTGGCGGCAGCCCGCACCGCAAGCCCGGCATCTACCCGGCCTGAAAGCACCGCTGCGGCTACGTTCATGTGCGTGTATTCCTCATCGCGATAGCCGTTGATGCTTGCGGGCCTGATGCCAAGGCAGCTCAGCCGGTAATCGAGCAGCACGCGGGTTCCGCTGCCGCGCTGGCGGTTGATAAAACGCACATCGGGTCTGGCGAGGTCTTCAATGGTTTTGATGCCAAGGAGGTTGCCTGGCGCGGTCAAAATGCCCTGTTCCCTGTCCACAAGGCGCAGCAGCACTGTGGGTTCTTCCAGATTATCTTCAATGGCCCTGCGGTTATACACGCCGCTTGCCGGGTCTAGCAGGTGGCTGCCCGCCAGATGGCATTGCCCGCGTTTGAGCGCCATAAGCCCGCCCAGCGAACCCACGTGGGCCGAGGTGAGGCGAAATTGCGGATGCGCCTTGCGCAGCATGCTGTCCAGCAGGTCGAGCGTGTTATCGTGGCTGCCAATCGCCAGCAATGCGCCAGCCAGGGCAGGGGCCGGGCGTAGCAGTTCAACCGTAACTGGTTCCCCTGCGTTGCAGCCTTCGCTGTCGCGTGGGATGCGGATAATGCCGTCGGCTCTGCTCAGGCTGGTGATGGTGCCCGCACCGCGCGGCAGGGGTACGGCAACAACCGTATCACCCACGCAGCCAAGTTTGACGCGCAGCCTTTCTTCCATGCCGGGACGTGAGGGCAGGGGATTGCAGGGAACGGCGGTTATTTTTTGCCGTTCGCTAACACAACGCCGTTGCCACAGGGCCAGCAGGGGCAGAACAAATTCTTCCATGGATATACCGGCAGAAACCGGGTACCCAGGTACACCGATCACGGGTTTGCCATCTACAACGGCAAGAACCGTGGGTTTGCCAGGCATTACAGAGATGCCGTGCGTCACCACCGTACCCATCTGCTCCAGCACATGAGCCGTAAAGTCGTGGCTGCCCGCAGATGATCCGGCATTGAGAATAACCATATCAGCGGTTGCAATGGCGCTGGCAATGGCAGCCTGGATGGCTTGCGGGTCGTCGGGAACCACCGGCAGGGTGGCGGCTTCGCCGCCTGCCTCTGTGATCATGGCCGAAAAAATCAGTGAATTGAACTCGGGCAGTACGCGCCCAGCGCGCAGGTCTTCATCCCGCGCATCTACAAGCGGAACAATCTCGGAACCACTGGGGATGATGGAAACGCGGGGTCGCCTGAAAACGGGGACTTCAAGCGCGCCGCCCGCCGCCAGTGCGCCAAGGTCGTAGGGGCCGATACACGTGCCGGGGGGCAGAATGATCTCTGTCGCCACCATGTCTTCACCCATTTTGCGCACATGCTGCCAGGGAAAGGCGGCCTTTTCTATAATGGCAATCTGCGGCTCTTTTTTGGAACCCTGCGCGTTTTCGGTGTTGACGTTTTCCATCATGATCACGGCGTTACAGCCCATGGGCAAGGGGTGCCCGGTATTGATCCAGTGGGCCTGTTCACCGATTTTAAGGCGCAAGGGAGTACGGGCAGAGGCGTTGAAGGTGTCCTCCGCATGTACGGCAATGCCATCCATGGCTGCTCCGTGAAAGGCCGGGGACGAGCGCAGGGCCGCCACAGGTCGGCTCAGCACGCGCCGCAGGGCCTGGGCCAGGGGGATGCGCTCCTCGCCAAGGGCAAAAGCCTTGGCGTCAAGGCATGCAAACCAGTTGTCGCGGGCTTCTTCGGGGGGCAGCAAGGTCAGATATGTGTTGCGCTTCACGGTAATCCTCCTGCAATTCTGTTAGATGCAGATGATCTAGCGAAAAAGTTCCACCATTACGGTATCCCCGGCATCGTAACCCTCGCGGTTCTCCGGGCAGAGCATGAGCCCGTCCGCGGCGGCAATACCTGAAATAAGGCCTGATGCGCCCATGATGGGTTCGGCCTCATACAGGGGCTGAAGGGATGTGTTCGCTTGTGGGCGAGTGGCGGGCTGATCAGGCAGGGCGTGCAGTTTTACACGCAAATAATCGCGTCTGCCCTGGGCTGAGGCCACAGAGCGGGTCAGAATCGCCGGAACCAGCGGTTTTGCGGAACCAGCCCGACCCTGAAGATGCTCCAGCAGGGGGGTAAGAAACACGCGGGCGCAAACGAGCGCGCTTGTAACGTGACCGGGCAGACCTACCAGACAGACCGTGCGGCCCTCCAGAACGGCCTTGCACAGAATAAAGGGTTTGCCGGGGCTGATGGCTACCCCGTGGACCAGCAGTTGTGCCTGCGGCAGGGATTCAAAGATCTCAACCGTATGGTCGCGCATTCCCGCCGAGGAGCCGCCGGAAACCAC
>QKDT01000147.1 GCA_003251995.1 Desulfovibrio desulfuricans | reverse complement strand
GCCAGGCCTATGACCGCCTGAGCCACCAGAGCGCCCAGCAGCCATTTGCGCAGCAGGGGCGCTTTTTGTTTGTCGTGTTTAGCAGAAAAAAACAGATGAAAGGCCGCCCCAAAGGCCACCGCCGCCCCCAGTACGTGCAGGTAGCGCAAAACCCAGTGCGGCAGCCACTGCGCATCCAGCTGGAAGCCCTTGGCGGCAAAGTCGTTCCACGCTTCCGGGCGTTCCATGAGGGTCAGCGCACCGGTAAAGATCGCGGGCACGGTCATAAGGGCCGCAACGCCCAGCAACCCGCAAATCAGGGCCAGCCATGCACAGGTGTTCAGCTTGTAGGCAAATGCGTCAATCAGCAGAAACGCTGTTATCAGCAGCGGGATAATCGCCAGCCACGTATACGAAAAAAATACCGTGACTGTAAAAAAGGCGTGTGAGTGACTTATCTGCATGAGCAGCAGCGGGGCCACGCCAAGTACAACCGCCAGGCTTTTAAGCCCCATGTGCGAATGGGCCACATGTTCGTTCCAGTGCTGATCGGGCGAAGGCTGCCGCAAAAGATCACGCAAAAAAAACACGAGGCTCAGCATGGCAGTGCCAAGCATGAGCAGAACAAAGAGCAGGTGCAGGCCAAAGGTGACGAACAGCAGCCCCTGCATCCAGACTTCAGGCATGGGTTTGTTGAGGAATAGGTCTGTCCACTGCTGCATGGCTATTTCTCCCTGGCGGCTTGTTGGGCGCGGCGGGAATAGTTTGAAGAAAGCTGGAACAAGTATTCCGTAAGCAGGGCGCGTTCCTGCTCCGAACCCACAAAGGGCGTCATATAGGGAGCCAGCCTCTGCGTTATGCCAAGCATGGCGTTGATGCCGTCGGCAGAGCGGCCCGCAAGCCTCTGGTCAATACCGTTGATGCCGCTTTCGGCGTGGCATACGCCGCAGTTGGCTGCAAAAAGCGTTTTGGCGGCCTGCGTACCGGGTGGCAGATTGTCGCCGGAATTGGCCCATTTTAGTCGGGGCAACAGGGGTGCATTTTGGGCGGCAATGGCCTGGCTTTCCACAAGTGTGATCTGGCTGGCGTGCATGTATCCCGGCATCAGATACGGGCCACGGATAAACTCGCGCACGCGTTCAAACTCCATGACCAGACACAGGCTCATGAGCAGGGCCGGTATGCACAACAGGCGGCAGGCGATCTGCGAGCGCCAGATGGCGACCAGAGCTGCAAGCACCAGCACCAGCACCGCAACCGCGTTGAGCGTGGGCAGAAAGTCCGGCATTTGCGAAAGGTACGATGTGGCGACCGAGAATTTCCAGTGCGTAAGGTAGGTGGACGGCACCCGCAAAAAGTACACGTAGGTGGCTATTGCCGTGACCACCAGAGAAAGCAGCAAGGCCACCCCGCAGAAGCGCAAGGCCCGGCCCCGTTCTTCTGCCGTTCCTTTAAAGCGCCAGGCAATCCAGGCCATGAGCAGCAGTATGCCAAGGCCCATGCCGCCGCCAACGCGCAAAAAACACTGCGGCACAAAGGTGGGGTTAAAGTAGGCCTCCGTAAAGCTTCTGGCCCAGGGCCAGCCCTGGGGGGTGAGCATAAAGCCCAGAATACCCGTGATAAGAATGGCAGAAATAAATGATGCACATACGTACCCCCAGCCAATGGCTGCGAGGGTGCCGGGTTTGGTTGTTATGAGCTTATCCCACAGATAGTAGTAGCAAAGCAGCAGGATAACTTCCGCGGTGAAGGCGAACCACTCAATAAACCAGGGCCAGAAAAAGAGGTGGATAAGCGCACCGATGCCTTCCGGGGCAAGGCTGCCTGTCAGAATCCATATGCCCACGCCGGTCACAGCGCCCACGGAGGTGGTAACAATCACCAGCGGTCCTAGCAGGCGCCGGGATATATCGGCCCAAAACGCGCCTTTTCCTTTCCACGTAAGTGTTTGAAAAATTACCAGCATGGTCATGAGCCCGATAGCGAGCCCGTGGCTGATGCAGACATGCAGCACGGCATTGAGGGCAATGGTCATGCCATCGCCCACCACAGGAATATGCAGGATGGGAAAGTTCATGGCCTACTTTCCTTGCGGCGCTTTGGGCGCGCCACCAGTTGCTGCTGGCTGCGAAGGTGTGAAGTGGGGGCGGGGCTGCCCGTCCACATAGGCCGCCACGTCAAGGGATTGCTCCGGCGTGAGAGTAGCTGCATCCGGGGGCATGAACTTGTGGGTGAACACGGCGAAGGTCGCTATGTTGTGCATGGTGGAGCCATCGCTGTACGCGCCCTTGCCCCACAGCGGGGGCGAGCCATCGCCCGCGTCGCCGTGGCAGGCGGCGCAGCTATCTGTATAAACCGTTGCTCCATTTGCGGCATCGGGTTTGTGGCTGCTATCAAGTTTTGCCGGCAGCGCCCATGGCAGCTTGGCGTATACGGGAATATCTTTGGAGATCCATTGCAGGTAGGCAAGCACGGCCTGCATGGTTTTGCTGTCGAGAGCCGGGGGGGTGGTATTGAGGTTGCGCGCAAAGCAATCCTGCACCTTCAGGGCCAGGTCTGTACTGTAACCGTGGCTGGGCAAAAAACGCGGGTAGGTGGCGGCGGCACCCACAAGTGTGATGCTGGCCTTGCTGAGGCCGCCCTCCAGATGGCAGGTGGCGCAGGCTAGCTCGTTGCCCACGTATTCCGCCGCATATTGCGCGGTGTCGTTGATAATATTGTAGCCAAGCATGACAGCTTCGCGGATATCTTCCGGCGCATCCTGCGGGCGTGGCGGGTTGAACTGCGCTTCGGCGGCGGTGCTTGCCTGTGGCATCAATGCCTGAGCGGCGGGGATTTGCCGTACTGTGGCCCCGAAATGGAAAAAGGACAGAGTCCACGCTCCAAAGGCCAGTAAAATACAGGTGATGACCAAGGAAAAAAGCAGATTACGGTTGTTCATGGCGGCTCCGGTTAGAGCATTTTCACTTGAAATGCTTGCGTAAAGGCGAGTCCAGTTCGCACAGAGAGCATTCAGTGCGTGGATTTTTGCTAAAAAACCCACGCAGAGCAGATAAACATATTCAATGGTAATCTGCTCCTGCGGTGACCGTAATAGAACAGGTCAGGGAAAAGCCGGAAAGCATGTTTGACAAACCAATGGCTGATGCCGCGATTTTTCAAGGTATTATTGTAATGGGTACCAGAACTTCCCGCTATGTCAACAAGGCGGGAAGATGGGTTTTATAAACTGGACTGAAAATAGAGGGTAAACTGGGGGGATGCAGGCTGCAGAGCAGAGCGCGGGCAAGGGCCGCGGGGGCTAGCTGGGGGGCAGGGTGTGTCCGCGGTTTTCCAGCACTTCTTTGATATCTATACCCATGCGCTGCATGCGTGAAAGCAGCGTGGTG
>QKDT01000082.1 GCA_003251995.1 Desulfovibrio desulfuricans | reverse complement strand
ATAATAATATGCCGTTCCAAAACCGGGGAACGAGCCAAGCTTTCCTATCAGGCCTATCTGCGGCTGACTAAATAAAAAGAGCGTACAGCCATCAAGTTCGCTGCCGAGATAATGGTCAGATTTCGATATGGTTGCCGCTTCCTTGCCATCTGACAGCACCAAGGGTTTGAGCGGCAGTGTTTCGAACACATTATTTTTTAGCACACGACCAAGATTGACAAGACGCACCACATCATCGGGTGAGCCCTCAAGATTGCCCGTGCCCATGGCAAAGGCAATGCTGGCTGTCAGGGGCAGTAGAGTTTTTCCCTCGCGGGTGGTGTATCCGCTTGCAAGCCGTGGAACCACCGCGTAGTCCTCCCCCACAAGCAACGATTTCATGCCCAGTTTATCCACAAATATGTCATGCACTTGCTCCGCAAAGGTGCGACCCGTAATTTTTTCGGCAATAACGGCAAGCATGAGAAAACCCGTATTGCAATAACGCTGCTGGGTGCCTGGGCGGAACAGGGGCGGCTCCTTTGCGACCATGGCAATGACGTCTTCCGGCGACCAGTAACGGGCCAGATTCTGCCCCACCTGCGGAAGCATGAGCATTTCAGGGATACCCGACGTGTGCTCCAGCAAATTGCGCACAGTGATTCCCTTGCCATTTGGGTAGGAGGGAAAGAACTTGCTGATGGGCGTATCGTAGCTCAGCCTGCCCTCTTCAATAAGCCGGTGGATAAGCGTTGCGGTAAAAACCTTGGTTACAGAGCCTATTTTGAACCGCGAGGCGGTCGTCAGAGGCGTGGGATTTTCCAACGCAGCATCACCAAGGGCTACGCACAGGGGGGTATCTTCTCCCTTACGCATCAAGGCAACAGAAATACCCGGCACATCAGGCAACGCGGCCTTTTCTGAAGTCAGGTTCACCACCGTGCGGCGAATGTCGTCAGCCTCACGCGCTTGTTTACCCGCGCAGGCAACCAGCATGAAACACGCCAGGCATAACACCGCAGAAAGGCGGGCAAGCTGAAGCATATGAACCCACCGGCGCGAAACGGGGTAGCGAAAAAACATACATTCCCCCAAGGTTTGCTATTCAGGCCGCGCAAAAAATTCGCGCCTGAGTGTGTGCAGATGTAAAAACATAGAGTACCGATCACGTCTTGGCAATGCGCCCCAACACTCCCTGTGCTTCTTGGGAATCATTTCAAAAAAATGCCGCGCCCCAAAGCTGAACTACGGAGCGCGGCAGAACGAAACGAGCGAGGGACACAAGGATAACCCAGATCAAGCCCAGAGGATATTGTCCGTCTCCAGCGGCGATGCCTGAGCCGGATGTACTGGCATGATGCGCACGCCGTATCTGTAATGCCCGCTGAAAGAGGGAATGTAGCTGGCAGTATAGCGCATGACGTTCTGATCGCCCTCCTCCGCTCTGGGTTCAAGCCGCAGGATTTCCGGCTTGTCGCGGAAGCTGCCGTTGATGAATGCCTGACCGATCACAAGCTGCACCAGTATCTCCTGCGGCTTCATTTCACCAAGGTGCAGGTGCAGTTGCACGCTCACCGGTTCGCCGCAGATCATGGTATTGTTTTCTACGCCGCTGATGGTCAGCTCGTCCACTTTGACCGTGCCAAAACGTGCGGGCAGTTCATTTTGCCAGGCAGCCAGCGCACGGCATGCAGCCCAGTCATTATCGCGCAGCATGTTGCGCCTGCGCGCGGCACGCAGATAAAACTGTCGGATGTAATCGTTAATCATGCGATTACTGCTGTACCTGGCGGTAAGGCTTTTGAGCGAACGCTTGGATGTGGCGATCCACTCCTGGGGCAAGCCATAGGTATCGCGCTCAAAATACAGGGGCACAACCGCGTTTTCCAGCAGGGAATACAGGGCCTCGGCATCGGCATAATCATTTTGCTCACTGCTGGGCAGCTCAGTGGAGACAACGGGGCCGATAGTCCAGCCATTTTGCCGGTTGTATCCCTCGCACCACCAACCGTCAGAAATACTCAGGTTAATGCCACCGTTGACGGGCAGCTTCATGCCGCTGGTGCCAGATGCCTCGTGCGGCCTGCGCGGCGTGTTGAGCCAAACATCGCAACCCTGAGCCATAATGCGCGATACTGCCAGGCTATAATTTTCAATAAAGAATATATGGCCCAAAAAACGCTTGTCGCGGCACATGCGCAGCACTTCCTGAATCATATTGATGCCAGCCTCATCCGCAGGGTGCGCCTTGCCAGAAAACACCAGCACCACAGGCCTGGTGGCATTGTTGAGGATGCGGGCAAGCCTTTCCAGATCTGCAAAAATCAGCGTAGCGCGCTTGTAGGGAGCAAACCTGCGGGCAAAGCCTATGATCAGGGTATCGGGCTTGAGCATGGACTCCATGTGCTTGCGCTCGTCTGCCGACAGGTTGAAGCGCTGGATAAACTCGGGGATCCGACGCCGCAGATCATCAAGCAGAGCCTCCTTCTGGTGCATGCGGGCCGCCCAAAAGGCTTCGTTGGGGATCTGGTCAACCTTGTCCCAGACCTCCGTGCCAGGGGGCGACTGCATCCAGCCGGAGCCCAGATACTGACGCAACAGTTCGTTCATCCAACTGCCCACATACGAAGGCACATGAATGCCGTTGGTAACGTATCCAATGGGCGTTTCCGCCACAGGCAGGCTTTTCCAGAGGTTGTTCCACATATGCCGCGAAACAACGCCGTGCAAACGGCTGACACCGTTGGCCCAGCACGAGTGCCGCAATGCCAGCACTGTCATTTCAAAAGAATTGCTGTTGCCGCCCTCAATCTGCCCAAGCTGCACAAACTGCTGCCACGACAAACCCAGGTTCGCGGCTATGCCGCTAAAATACCGCTCCATGAGTTCCAGAGAAAAAGCCTCGTTACCAGCAGGCACCGGTGTATGTGTGGTAAAAACAGTATTGGAGCGCACCCGCACGGTGGCCTCGGCGTAGTTCATGCCCAGGCTCAGGCATTCCTGAAGGCGCTCCATTGCCATAAAAGCCGAATGCCCTTCGTTCATATGAAAAACACTGGGCATAATGCGCAGGGTACGCAGCAGCCGCATGCCGCCCATACCAAGCAGCATTTCCTGCAACAGCCGCACCTCGCGGTTGGCCTCGTAAAGCTTGTCGGTGATGCGGCGGTCTTCGTCGGTATTACGGCGCGTATCCGTATCCATGAGGTACAGGGTTATGCGGCCCACAGGTAGCTTCCATACCCGCGCAAACAAAAGGCGGCCTGGCAGCTCAAGCTGCACATACACAGGCTGATTGTCTGCATCATATACCATTGAAATGGGCATCAGACCGAAATTATTGACAGGATACTGAGCCACCTGCCGTCCGTCGGAGTCGATATCCTGTCGGAAGTAGCCGTTTTTATACAAAAGCCCCACGCCTACCAGAGGAATGGACATATCAGAAGCCGATTTGAGGTGATCACCAGAAAGCACACCCAATCCACCGGAATAAATGGGAATAGACTCACTCAAGCCATATTCTGTCGAAAAATAGGCGATAGGGGCCTCTGGCGTCACATCCGTGCTGAGCGACCGGGTTGGCTCCGCCATGTAGGCGTCAAACTTGGCGACCACCTCGCGGTAGAGGTTCATGTAGTCTTCGTTTTCCTGCAAATCCCGCATGCGTTCCGGGTCCACCAGCTCAAGCATTTTTAGCGGGTTACGCCAACTTTCCCACTGAGAAGGGCTTAAAGCCATGAACAGGGCCTTGGCCTTGTCGTGCCAGCACCACCATACGTTGTGGGCAATGTCGCGCAAGCGGGCAAGCTCTTGCGGAACTTCGGCAACAGCCATGATAGGCCGCAAAAATGGTGTGGCGGAGCATGATGTAGCAAGCACGCGAGCCAAGGCAGAATGCCCGGCATCACAATTTATCCGGGTTGAGGCCTTTTTGAGGGCCATGTTGAACGCGGCGATGTAGTTTTCAAAAAAGAACTGCCATGATGTTTTTTCTGCCAAGGCGCGCGCTTCTGCCCGCCACTGGGGCAAATCATCCACTGCGCAGGTGGCAGCGCGTATCAAATATTCGTGCAGCACGGTGGCGCTCTGCTCAAAGTTCATGCCCCGTCTGGACATGACGCACACCCCCTTTGGCGTACCAGCACTCTCCTGCAACAAGGGCCGTGCCCACATGCCAAAGCCCGAAAGGTCTGTTGTAAGCGTGGGTACGGCCCAGGCCGCGCTTTCCTGCGGCGTATAGCCCCACGGCTCATACCAGGATGGAAAGCACCCCATGTCGCAGGCGGACATGACTTCATCATAAGGCATGTTCAAAAAGCCATCTTCACCATTGAGCATGGCTGGTACAAAAATGACTTTGACCTTGTTTTCTGCTGTGTTGTTGAGCCCCAGGCGGCGGCATGCATTGATGATGGGATCTTGCGGGGCATTCCAGGCGTAGTGCGTGCAGATATAGGGCAGACCGTTGTCGTTTGCGCTCGGGTCACCAGACACGGCAGCGGTATTGACGCCGGTATGCCCCCCCATGACAAGGCACAAGGCAAGAATGGAAGCATCTGTGCCTGCCACGCTTTGCTCCAGCCTGGCAAGGGCTTCCAAAAAGATGTCCACCCCCTTGTTATGCATTTCGTAGCGGCCTGAAATGACAAAAATACGCGTATTTTCAGGCAAATTGCATCGCAGAAAACGGTTGGACGCCTCAATTATGCGCGCCCGATGCCCGACCGGAACCGTGCGGTCAACGGAATAATCAGGCACAACCCGCATATCAAGGCCGTTGGTGGTGATGACATCGGGCTGCCGCCCCAGCAAAACTGTAGATTCTTCACCCGTGATGGGGCTGACCGTGGTGAACACATCAGCCTCTCGCGCGCTGGCACCTTCTAGCGACCACTTGGCAGTAATATTCAGGGCCGCAGCCTCGTTGGCGGGGTTTATGCTGCGCAGGTTGGAATAAATATCCCGCCCGGTTCCCGCCATAGCCCGACCAAGCATGGTGGCGTGAGTGGTAAATACAGTACCCACACCGGGCGAAAGTTTTTTGAGCTTCAACAGCCCCGCGCCACACATCCATTCGTGAAACAGTGCCACGCTGCGCCCTTCAAGGGGTTCCACCCGGCTTTCGTGTATAGCCGCGATAACAGCGCTGCAAGCCGTGGCAAACATGACAGGCTCTATATAGTCCCAACCGCCGGAAAGCGAATCAACGCCGTAGTTTTTCCATAGGTCGTATAAAAGCTGATTGCTGGAATACCGCTTGGTAAAATCGACCAGAATGGCCTTGGGTCGGCCCGGGATATTCCAACGCCCCATGCGGCATTTAAGATCCTTGGTCGCAAAGGCCAGCTTGAGAGAATCCCACAAATGCTCATCCGTTTCTTCAAAACCCACATTCTCAGCCAGGAAAGGACCCAAAAGAAAATAATCCTCGCCAAACTGCTCTACAGCCTGCAAGGCCTTGCTGCTGACCACAGAATATATGCCACCCACCTTATTGCAGACTTCCCAACTGACCTCGAACAACGTGACTGCATTATTTTCAAAATTCATGGTTGCTCCTTATGGAAGGCCGGATGACTTAAACGGATGCGCCGGGGCTGGAACGCAAGCTTGTTTTGCTTACCCTGCGGGGCTTGCGCGATTTGCCTGCCTGTTCTGCCGCCTCAAGGCGCAGTTCATAGTCTGCCAAAACATTCATATAGGTGATGTAGGCATCGTAAGGGCTGTCAAAAGGACTGGGCCTGCCCTGCGGTGGCCCGGAAAACCACTTGGTGGACATATGGCGAAAGTGGTCGGCAGTTTGCAACCGCTCGTAATCGTGGAGCAACATTTTGTCGCTGCAGGCGCGCACCCGGGCTGCCAGGCTGTAGAGGGTATGGATGGCGTCCTTTTGCATGTCGTTGCCAAGCCACGAGGTCAGGTCACGACCGCTTTCCTCCCAGGACACAAACTGCGGCATATCAATCTCGCCCGCTGGCGAACATTTTCCCGCTATGGAACCGGGCGTTGCAAACCGAAAACGGCTGTCGTGCAGCAGGGCTTCGGGCAGTGCTTCCATAAAGTTGAAAATGCCGGAATCCTGCCCGAACCTCAGACCAAATATACTAAAATCATTACATATATTTATAACTTCAGCTTTATCGCCAAGATTGTGGCACCATGCGGCAAACTTGTCGGCGGTGAGGGGCCACCCGCCCCATGTTTTATCGTCAAAGCGCTGCCCCATGTCGTCAGAAAGACCAGCATTGCGCAGCAAAAGGTTCATCTTGGGGCCAGACACCGGGCGGTATACCCAGTTGGGGCTGCGCCAACCAAGCACCTGATCGGCCCCTTCTGCCAGTGCGGTTTTAAAGCCGAGCTGTTGCAAAGCGGCGGCAAGGTCGTTGTTGAACACGCATTCCGTATGCATGAATGTGGTGGGCTTTTTGCCAAACAATTTTTTAATACGCGCGCTTTGCGCTTTGACCTGTCTGTCAAATTCCTCGCGGGAATACAGAAAAGCCAGAGAGTGCACGGACGTCTCAGCGATAAACTCCACGCAGCCCGTTGCCGCAAGAGCGCACAAACTTTCCGTTACTTCGGGGGCATACTGCTCAAAAAGGTCAAGGGCCGTGCCCGAAACGCACAGCGACACAACAAAAGCGCCCTCGTGACGGCGCACAAGTTTGAGCAACATTTCGGCAGCGGGCAGATAGCACAGACGCGCCGCGCGCAGCAGGGATTCGCAGTTGCGGTCATCGTCTTCGTAAACGGAGCTTTGCCCCATATCAAAAACGGTATAACGGCGGAACAGGTAGGGCTCATGTATATTGAAGCACAAACATAGCGCAGGCATTAGTGACCTCCAAGGGCATCCCGGTAAATGGTCAGCAACTGGTCGGCGGCGTTCTCCCAACGAATGGACTTCATTTCTTCACGGCAATTCTTAACCAGCTCGGCGGCAAGGCAGGGATAACGCAATACGGCGCAAATTTTATCTGCCATATCGCGGGTATCCCAAAAATCGGCCTTAAGGGCATGTTCCAGAACTTCTGAAACGCCCGACTGGCGCGAAAGCAGCACAGGCACATCGTAGAGCATGGCCTCCAAGGGCGTTATGCCGAACGGTTCTGAAACAGATGGCATGACGTAAAGATCGCTCAGGGCAAACATGCGGTCCACGTCTTCACCGCGCAAAAATCCGGCAAAGTGGAACCGCTTGCCCATGCGCAACTGCCCTGCCCGGCGGATGAGCGCAGGCAGCATATCGCCGTTGCCCGCCATAAAAAACCGCACATTGGGTATTTTTTGCAGGACAAGACGGGCCGCTTCCATAAAATATTCCGGCCCTTTCTGAAATGTAACGCGCCCAAGAAAAAGCACACGTTTCTCATGCCGGATGCGCTGGGGCACAAGGTAACAGCGCTCGGCCTCATGCCGCGCAACAGCATTGTGTACCACCACCACTTTGTCTGGTGAAACGCCGTAGTGGTCTATCACGGTTTTACGGGTCAGGCGGCTTACCGCCACCACCACGTCGGCAGCATGCAATCCGTCACGCTCTATACCCGCCACCTGCTCGTTGATGTTCAGACCGCTGCGGTCGTATTCCGTGGCATGGATGTGGGCCACCAGGGGCTTACCTGTCAGCGCCCTTGCCAGCACGCCGGCTGGATAGGTCATCCAATCGTGTACATGGATGACATCAAACTGCTCCTGCACGGCGATAGCGGCTGCCAACCGGCTGAAACGCTGCACCTCGGTCATAAGATCTGGGCTGTAACCACCATGCAATTCAAAAGTAATGTCGCCGCCTTGGGCAGAAGAGCCGCTGTGCGTGGCATACGCAACAGAAGCTGCCCCGCCGGTTGGCCCTTGCCGCAGGCATTCCAGCGCCTCGGCATAGCCCTGGGGCGTCAGGTAGGGAACAAGGGGGCTTTCCACCGGCAGGCAACGAATATTACGGATACTGCTGGACCAGAGATCCTGCCCGGCCTGGGCCATATTTTCTGCAAGCGGTGGCGTAATCGGCGTGCCGGATGCCCCCCGCAGACGCAAAAAACTGTTCTGCCCACTCCCACTATCAATACGGGGCAGCACAAAAATAATTTCTGCCCCTTTTTTTGCCAAAGCCTGCGTCATGCCAAAGCATGCCGTTCCCAGGCCACCGCTGATATGGGGGGGAAACTCCCAGCCGAACATAAGCACTCGCATGGCGGATTCCTTACTCCTTGCTGCCGGGCGTAGCCGCGCCCAGAGTCATGGTAGCCCTGCACACGCCGGATGTATCGCCAGATGCAGGATTAGCCAAACAATATGCCACCTTTTGTTCCCATTGAGCGAACACCTCTGGTGCGGCCTTTTGCAGATTTTTGAGCATCCGCAAACTTTCAGCCACACTCCAGGCCTGAGCCGTACAACCACCCGGATTATACGGAGGAGATCCATCAAAAACTTCTGAAATGCTGCCCAGCCCAGCTTCGCACATGTGCTGGCAAAACAGCGGCGTAACAGTATCAAGCAAACCCTGAACAGCGCCGTTCATATCCCAGGCCGTATGCAGCAGGGCATCGGCATAATGCCCCAGCAGCCAGGGCCACACTGTACCCTGGTGGTAGGCGGAATCGCGGCTTTCAACATTGCCACCATAACTGCCCCTGTAAGCGGGCGCGTCAGGCGAAAGTGTGCGCAAGCCATAGGGCGTAAGCAGCCTGTTGCGCACGCACTCCACAACCTGCGGCTGGCATTCGTCCAAAAGCACCGCATGCGGTAGAGATACCGCAAGGATCTGGTTGGGCCGCACGCTGTAGTCTAGCTGCCCATCACGCCATACATCGCCCAGGTGTCCGCCATCCTGGTTTGTCCAGAAGCGGCGCAAAAAAGCGTCGCGCATGTCGCCGCGCTGGCGCTCGCCCGAGGGCTGAACCTCATGGAAGGCTGCGGCAAGGCTGTCTGCAAGGGCAAGGGTGTTGTACCAGAGGGCATTGACCTCAACCGGGCAACCATGCCGGGGGGTAACCGGGATGCCGTTCACCTGCGCGTCCATCCAGGTTAGCTGGGTATGGGCGTCACCCGCGTGCAGAAGCCCCTCGGCATCCACAAAAATGCCCATTCCCGGCCCCTTGCGGTACCCCTTGATGATGGCTTTTAGCGCGTCCCAGGCATGCATCCGCACCCAGGACAAACCATCGGGAACGGCTATGAGCAACTGCTGTATGGCAAAGGCATACCACAGCGAGGCGTCTACAGTGTTGTAGGCATGCTCACCCGCTTCAGAAAACATGTTGGGCACAAGCCCATCGCGGATGTGCCGCCCGATTTCGGCTATGACGTTCAGGCCAAATTCCGGGCGCCCTGCGTAGAAAGTCAGCCCCGGCAAGCTGATAAGGGTATCGCGCCCCCAGTCGTCAAACCAGGGGTACCCGGCAATCACTGTTGCGCGCCCAGAAGGGGTTGAAATGCAAAACTGCCCGCCAGCCTGCGCCAGGTGCCCAACAAGCCCCCCGCCATCTAGATGATCCTCTAAGCGGGCGCGGCTTTCTGTTTCCCACAGGTCGTGCAGGTTTTGGTTGCAAGCTTCCGTGCCTGCCGCCACATACACATAGCCGCCTGTAGGCAATGGCGGCAGATCTATCTCGAGAGTTCCGGGCATGAAGAGGTCTTCACTATAGCCAAAACCACGTTCGCGCTCTTCAAAATACTCCACATTACGGCACCAATCGGGCGCATGATAAAATCTGGCTGTGGAAACCAGCCCCTCTTCGCTACTGGTGCTGACCTCGGCAACATCGCCTGCTGCCTGCACATACAATGGCGGCAAACTTTCATAAGGGTGAATGCCAAAACCGCCGGAAACAGCCTGCGTATCGGTGCGCAGGGCCGGGTTGACCCGCGTAAGGGTGTGGATATTTCTGAAAGCCAGCAAGGGCTTGAGCCGTAGCGTGAGCGTAGGGATGCCCTCTGTCCCGCGCAGCTCATACCGCAACAAAAGTAAACTCTTATCCCGCCCAAGCAGCACTTCGCGGCTCAGGCTTACTTCGCCTACCCGATAGGTGCTTTGCGGCCACTGATCCAGCTGAAAAGCCTCAAGATATTCATGCCCGTTGGGGTAAAGGGTGCCAGGGTGCTGGCGCGAGGATAAAAAGAATTCCTTGCCGCCGCCGTATACGGACTCCTCAAGGGTAGAGAGCAGAACATGGCGCCCCAGTGGCGTGTTAACCGTGAGCAGACCATGGTATTTACGAGTATTGCAGCATAAAATGCTGCTGAGGGAGCAGTCGCCCCGCCCATTGGTGAGCAGCCACTCCCGGTACAACGCCCTGCGCGTATTCTGGCAAGCTGCCTTGTCAAAGTTGAACCGCATACGGCCTCCTTGGCGCACAGATAGAACGCGACGACGAAAGCTGCGGAAAAAACGGGAGGCGCAACCGCCGCCTGACCGCCAGAAGGTTACTGTGGCGGCCCCAATTGCGGCAATGCAAGTAGAAGAGGAACGGCGGAAAGGGGGGCGCAGAGAGAAACTGAAACAGCCGAACCTCTGACCACAAAACCGCAACAGGAAAACATTTAAGAAAATAAAGGTCTTCTCTGCTTTTTCAGCTATACCGTACCTCATTCTTTTTTAACTGTCGAGTATAAGGCACTTTTGTTTTCAGTTTCAGCGCGTTAATAAAGCTAGAAATACTGGTCACATTAACGGAATGCCGATAGTATCAATAGAATTTGACCAAGGTGAAACCACTGCGTGAGCATATTGTTACAAACCAATACTTTCTCTAGACACTCTTGCACATTCAAATTGCTTTGCGTTGCATGTACCCCACGCCGCACGCGCCAAAAGGTCAGGGGGGGGATGCAAGACACACCTCCAGGCTTTGGCGGCATGGCCCAATGCGCGGGCTGCGCTGTCGGGCGGTTTGCGGCAAAGCGCAGCCCGGCTAAACCGGGGGGCTTTTTCTTTCTTCATTTTTAGGGTACGCTTATTCGTTGCTCACAATATCAGCATACCTGACGGGGGTAGTTCATGAAAGCACTTGGTCGTTGGCTTGGGGCTCTGGCCCTTACCCTGCTTGTGCCTGTTGCGGCACTGGCTGGTGACATCAAGGTTGGCCTTATGTGCCCGCTTACGGGCAAATGGGCTTCCGAAGGCTTGGATATGAAGAACATCGTTAGCCTTTTGGTTGACGATGTGAACGCCAAGGGCGGCATCAAGGGCCGCAAGATCGAACTGGTGGTCGAAGACGACGCTGGCGACCCGCGCACTGCCGCACTGGCAGCGCAGAAGCTCGCTTCTGCCGGTGTTGTGGCTGTTATCGGCACCTACGGCTCAGCCGTGACCGAAGCCAGCCAGAGCATTCTGGACGAGGCGGAACTGGTGCAGATTGGCACTGGCTCCACCAGCGTGCGCCTTACGGAAAAAGGCTTGCAGCTCTTTTTCCGCACGTGCCCGCGTGACGACGCGCAGGGCAAATCCGCTGCAGAGGCCATCAAAAAAGGCGGCTACAAAGCCATTGCCTTGCTGCACGACAATTCTTCCTATGCCAAGGGTTTGGCAGAAGAAACCAAGGCCGTGTTGGAAAAGGACGGCATGAAAGTGGTATTTTACGATGCTCTTACCCCCGGAGAGCGCGATTATACCGCCATTCTGACCAAGCTTAAGGCTGCCAAACCCGACCTCGTGTTCTTTACCGGTTACTATCCTGAAACCGGCATGCTGTTGCGGCAGAAAAAAGAAATGGGCTGGAACGTTCCCATGATGG
The DNA here is from genome assembly GCA_003251995.1 of Desulfovibrio desulfuricans. Taxonomy (GTDB): domain Bacteria; phylum Desulfobacterota; class Desulfovibrionia; order Desulfovibrionales; family Desulfovibrionaceae; genus Desulfovibrio; species Desulfovibrio desulfuricans_B. The sequence continues at coordinate 905 of QKDT01000082.1, read as the reverse complement.
GTGGCGACGCCGCCAACCACCAGGATCTGGTAAAGATCGCCGGAACCGAAGCCGCCACGGGCTATTTTTTCATCAGCCCGCCGCTGCCGCAGGATATGGACACCCCCGAAGCCAAGGATTTTCTCAAGGCTTTCAAGGCAAAGTATAAAACTGTGCCTGTTTCGGTGTGGGCCGTGCTGGCTGGCGACGCTTTCAAGGTTATTGAAGGCGCGCTTGAAGCTGGCAAGGACACCCCCAAGGCCATGGCAGCATGGCTTAAAGAACTCAAGGGCATGCCCGGTCTTTCTGGCAAGCTTGGGTTTGACGCCAAGGGCGACCGCGTGGGCGAATTCTATCGCACCTACAAGGTTGACGCCAAAGGCAGCTTCGTTCTGCAGCCCAAATAGTGCGGTGCGGCCCAGCGCCGCGCCCGTGCTGCACAGATACACGCGCGGGGCATAGCCCCCGGCGAAAAGCGTTGTCCCCTTGAGGACGCGTTCATTAGGGCGGGCGACCGGCATCCCGGTCGCCCGCCAAATGCCGAGTACCAACGCCGAATATTATGGAACAATTTCTCCAACAGCTTTTGAACGGCCTGGCCGTGGGCGGTATCTACGCGCTTGTGGCGCTGGGTTACACCATGGTGTACGGCGTGCTCAAGCTCATCAATTTTGCCCACGGCGACCTGTTTACCATTGGCGCCTATCTGGGGCTTACCCTGCTTGTAAGCTGCAACATGGCGGGCGCGCTCAACCCATTTTTGGCGGTAGCCGCTGTTTTTGTCATGGTGGCCCTGCTGGTGGCGATCATTGGCTTTTTGCTTGAGCGCACGGCATACCGCCCCTTGCGTAACGCCAACCGCCTTTCTGCCGTGGTTTCCGCCCTTGGCGCATCCATATTTTTTCAGAACGCGGTCATGCTGGTCT
>QKDT01000309.1 GCA_003251995.1 Desulfovibrio desulfuricans | reverse complement strand
TCTGGCATGCGGCACAAAATATCCAGTTCCGGCCCAAGCTCGCGCAGCAGGCTGCCGTAGCGCTCTTGCACCCTGCGTGAGGCGGGGCCAACACCAAGGATCTCGCCCACAACTTCCGCCAGGGGGATGAGGGGGCGCACCTCTGGCTCGCGTTGGAGTTCCGGCGGGGTTTCCCTGTCTGCCAGTTCAAGCACTCGGTGCAGCACGCCCACGGTCAGCGGTTTGCCGCAAACAGGGCAGATGTTGCCAAGAGCCAGGGAATCCTTTGGCTCCAGCACCACGTTGCAGGCCCGGTGCCCATCAAGGTGGTACTTGCCCTCATCGGGGTAGAATTCCATTGTGCCCACAAAGCGGCAATCCAGGCTGCTCTGGTCTTCACGACGGGCAGAGGCGCGCAGGGCGGCAAACATGCCTGCATAACTGGGGTGGCCCGCAAAAAGATTGGCCTCGCGCCCCAGGTTGGCCCCGGAATGCGCGTCAGAATTGGAAACAAGCGCGTAGCCGTCAAGCCTGCTGATAAGGCGGTTCATGGCAGGATCGGACGAAAGACCTGTTTCAAGGGCAAAGATGTGTTCCGAAAGGTCGCCGTAGCAATCCTCAAGCCTGTCAAAGCCTGATTTGGAGCCAAAAAGCGCAAACCAGGGCGTCCACACGTGGGCGGGAATCATCACCGAGCCGGGGGCGCACTCCAGCATGATTTCCAGCAGGTCGCGCGAATCAAGGCCCAATATGGGCCGCCCGTCGGCATTGAGGTTGCCGATCTGCGCCAGCCGCAGCGAAAGACGCTCCGCATCCTCCAGAGTGGGCACAAATACAAGGTTGTGTACCTTGCGCACCTTGCCGCCGCGCTTGTAGATGGAGCTGATCTCGGTTTGCAGGATGAACAGCGGCGACGGGGATTCCAGAAGGCCCGGGCCGGTGTTCGCACCCACCACGTCCAGCGTTTCCGGTTCCACCGCCAGCCTGTACAGGCCAGTGTGCTCGTCGAGCACCAGTTGCTCCGCCAGCTCCGCCCGCCACTGGGGATGCGTAAAATCGCCTGTGCCCAGTACGTTGATGCCCTTGCAGCGCGCCCAGGCCGCCAGATGACGGGGATTGAGCGCCTTGCTTGTGGCGCGCGAAAAACGGGAATGTATGTGCAGATCAGCTATAAAGTTCATAAATCACCCTGCGGGGATGGAATATGTGTGGAACCGGATTGGGGCAAGGCTCCGTCAGCCAAGCCAGGGGCAGAAGCGCAGCGCCTGGGCAGACCACCTGGCACTATCGGTGGCGGCATTGTCGCCATGAAGGGTCAGCGGAGCTTCAATAATGGTTTCGTGGGCCGCGTTTTTGCGGGCCAGAGCCAGAATTCGCAAGGCGGGCTTTGCCTCATGTGACCGTATGGGCAACAGAAGCCGTAGCCCCATGCCCGCGCTGTCCAGCGCCATGCACAATTGCGGAAGTGCCGGAGCATCATAGATGCATAAAAAATAGCCCTGATGCCGTAGCAGGGCTGCGGCGGCACGGCAAAATACCTGGAGTACGTGTTCCCGGCTTTCAGCAGCCTCAGTGCCACGTAGTGCCCGTTCACGCATGTGGTTGGGCGAGGGCCGCCCGGCAACGCCGTAGGGCGGGTTAGCCAGCACCAGATCAAGGTTTGCGGTCTTGAATCCACAAGCGCTTTGCAGGGTTGCCGCAAATGACGCCTGGGCGAGGTCTGCCTGCGCAAAGCGCAGCCTCTCTGCAAGGCCAAGCCGTGCGGCATTGGCGCTGGCGGCCTGCACCAGCGGTTCTTCCCTGTCCAGACCGAAACCCGTCACATTGGTGCAGCGCAAGGCCAGGCCAAGTAATGCCGCCCCGCAGCCGCAGCCAAGTTCTGCCGCGGTCAGCCCCGATAGTTGGCGTGACTGGCAAGCTGCGTTCTGGCTTTCCACATGCCTTGCCGCAAAGGCCGCCAGCAGCAGGGCATCCGCGCCAAAACGCAAGCCGCCTTCAGGCTGCTCAAGCCCTCGCGGAAAAAGCTGACGGGCGCTGTAAAAAGGTTCATCCGTATGCATTGAGGTTCCTGCGCCGGAAAACGGGCCGCCGACAGAAAAGCTCTCTGACGACGGCCCGCAAGTATGTATCTGGGGGTGCATGTGCAGCCAGCGGGCCGACTCCGTGGTTGGGACGGCCTGGCATCTGCTACAGCAAATCCCCTTCCCAGTTAAACAGGCTTTTGCGTCGCATATCAGGTACGGAAGCAGGGGGATTTTCCTGCATATGCGCAAAGAAACTGTACCCTGCGGCAAGCAGCTCCTGCCTTTTGCTGGTGATATCCAGGGGCCAGCCGGGGTATATCCAGATATTGCCGCCGTACTGACGCGCCCAGAAGGGTTCGCCCATGGGGCTCAGGAACGGCTCGTTGGGTTTAACGCCCAACAGGCCAAAGCGGCTGATGCCCACAGGCCAGTAACCGGAAAGCACCACGCCAAGCGGCAGGGGGCTTTGCCCGGGCAGGGCCAGCATATCTTCCTGCGCCAGTTCAGGGCTTACAAACGCACCGGCAAAGCCCATTTGGGCAAGCACGCCCAAGGCAGACGCATTGGCTGCGTTGCAAAACGGCCCAGCCAGAAGGTCGGCATTTTCATCAAGGTCATCGGGAAAAAGCCCGCGTTGCCAGGGCGCGTTACACACAAAATGCCGTGCGCCGTCACGCCACAGGCGGGTGATGGAGCGGCGGATGGTTTCTTCTTCCTCCGGCCAGATAACCGGGGGCAGCCACCAGCACATGCGTGGGGCCACCGTGCGCGAAAGCTCGGCGCTGCGCGCAGACAGCCAGAGGCCTTGCAACTGGCTGCGGCCTGTGCGCGTCTCTTTGCCATGGGGTACGCTGGAGCGCACGTACATGTCGGGCCGGGTTTTGGCCTTTATGGGCTTGGGCAGACGCGGGGAGCTTTCCACTGCCTTGCTGGGACGCGTGGGCATGGCCTCAAGGCGCGCCTGCCAGCTTTTGATAATGCGCATAAGTTCAGGCTCGCGCCGGTCAATAAGAAAGACGGGCGTGCCAGCCTTGGGTGTTTTGTGCTTGGGCAGGCGCAGGGTAAGGCTGCCGCCCTTGGGGATGCGGCGGGTGACGGGCAGGGTTGCATGCCAGCGCTCGTCCTCAACGCCCACACGCAGATAGTCTTGCGGCAGCAGCTCAAAAAATGGCTTGAGTGTGACGCCGCCCTCGGGCTCAATGCGGATCTTGCCCGCCAGCAGGCCAGAGCTGGTCTGTCCGTCCGGCGTGGTGGGGATGGTGTGGTCTTTCTGCGGCAAAAAGCGCGCGCGCGAAGAAGGCCGCCCCAGCGACATCTGCAAAATTTCTTCCGCCGCTTTGCGGGCCTGGGCGTCACCGGGGTTGTCGCGCAGCATGCGGTAAG
>QKDT01000025.1 GCA_003251995.1 Desulfovibrio desulfuricans | reverse complement strand
CGTCCACGCAAGAATATCGTTGGCACACAGTTGTATTATTGTGCTTTTGTGTAAAAAAATGATTAACAAAATTGTGCTAATCATTACAAAATTGTTTTAAAAAACGGTACCTAGAGGCATAAGGTCACGCATGCTGTTGGGCAATAAAACAAATTAAATATATTTATTTTAGATAGTTATAAAAAATAGATTCATTAAATTCTTCGCATGGCGCACAATTTGCTTAGTAAGCTGGCATAAGTGCAAGGCAAAGGCTTGTAGCCTGGGTTAGGTGCATTTTTGTGGCGTAGGCACTAGCGGCGAGTAAACAGTTATTCCGTTTTTTGAGGAGGTTCAGTATGGAAAGGCGTGAGTTTTTGAAGACAGCGGGCATGGGAGCCACAGCGGCGGTTGCCGCCACCACTGGTATTATGGCTGCCACAGAGGCCAAAGCTGCCAAGGCTCCCATCAAGTGGCGCATGCAGACCTATGCTGGCGCGGCGCTTGCCGAGTTTGTCATCAAACCCCAGATTGACGCCTTCAACAAGGCTGCCAATGGCGAAATGGTCATTGAGCTTTTCACCTCCGACCAGTTGGTCCCCACAAGTGAACTTTTCCGCGCTGTGCAGAACGGCACCATCGACGCCGTGCAGTGCGATGAAGATTCCATGTCCTCCCCTGCGGACGTGGCAATCTTTGGCGCGTATTTTCCTTTTGCCACCCGCTATTCGCTGGACGTGCCCGCTCTCTTTGACCATTGGGGCCTGAACGCCATTTGGAAGGAAGCCTACAGCGAAATCAAAGGTGTTGAATGGCTGGGCGCTGGTTCCTGGGATCCTTGCAACTTTGCCACCACCAAGCCCATCCGCAGCCTGGCAGACCTGAAAGGCAAGCGTGTTTTCTCCTTCCCTACGGGCGGCAAGTTCATGAGCCAGTTTGGCGTTGTGCCCGTTACCCTGCCTTGGGAAGACATCCAGGTTGCATTGCAAACCGGCGAACTGGACGGCGTGTGCTGGTCGGGTATTACAGAAGACTACACCTCCGGCTGGGCCGAGCAGTGCAAATACTACCTCACCAACAATATCTGCGGCGCCTGGATCGGTTCTTACTTCGCCAACAGCAAAAAGTGGGCGGAAGTGCCGGAACATCTCAAAACGCTCTTTAAGCTCACTTGCGACAGCTCCAATTATTTTCGTCAGCACTGGTATTGGTGGGGTGAAGCTCACTACCGCGCCACTGGTGGCAAGATGGAACTGACCTCTATCTCTGATGCCGAATGGGGCAAGGTTGAGGACGCCGCGCACAAGTTCTGGGATGAAACCGCCAAAAAGAGCCCGCGCTGCGCCAAGGTTGTGGACATCCTCAAAAAGTACAACGCCGAAATGGCAGTGGCAGGCCGACCCTACCGCTACTGATAAAATCCCTGTGGGGGCAGAACCTTCCGTCTGCCCAATGTGCCGTCGTCCATTTTATGGGGCGGCGGCACATCAACCCCCCGCAGAGTGCATTACACGGGCAGAAATCATGCGGAAAATTCCGTTGCGGAGGATAGAGCCATGCCGAATTGGATCAAGGTATATGTCAAGTATGTGGATGCGGTTAACCGTCTTGTGGGGCGAGGGGTTCTGTACCTTGTGTTCCTCATGATGGGCATTTTGCTCTATTCAGCCATATCCCGTTACTGTTTTGCATCGCCGGTTATCTGGGGCGTGGAAATGGCCCAGTTTACCATGGTGGCTTACTATATCCTTGGCGGCGGATTTGCCCTGCTTACCAATTCGCATGTGCGCATGGACGTATTTTATGGGCGCTGGGAGTGGAGAAAGCAGGCCAGTGTGGACGTGGTCACCTCCTTTTTCCTCGTCGTGTATCTTGTTTTGCTGTTCTATGGCTGTATTTCAAGCACATGGTATTCCATAGAATTTAATCAGCACAACAACTCTGCGTGGGGTCCATCCCTTGCCCCGATTAAAATCATTATGGGCATTGGCATTTTTCTTACGCTGTTGCAGTCTATTTCTGAATTTTTCAAGGCTCTTGCACGGTCACGTGGTCTGCTGCTTGGTGAGGAAGTTCCCGAGCGTCTTATTGTAGAGAGCGGCTATGTGGAGCCCGAGGCAGAGCCCCAGCTTGTAGGCGTGGTTGTTGATTCCGTTAGTTCACCGCAGGTTCTCGCTCCTGCGCATGCGCTGAACAGTTCGCGGTAACGCCGTATTTCATTTCCATCTCCGGCGTATGCGAACGCCGTAAAGGACGCGAGAACATGTTCGACATTTCGTTTACTCTTTCTCATGAGAGCATAGCCCTGATGCTCTTCGCATCCATGGGCATGCTCATGCTTACCGGGCAGCGGGTCTTTGCGGCTATTGGCTTTACCGGGGCCGTGGCAGCCCTCTTTCTTTGGGGTACGGGCGGATCGCAAATGGCGTTTAACGCCAGCATCTCGCTGATGAAGTGGTTCCCCATGATCACATTGCCCCTGTTTATCTACATGGGGTACATGTTGTCCGAATCGGGCATTGCCAACGACCTTTACCGTATGTTTCACGTCTGGATGGGCCCTCTGCCGGGTGGTCTCGCCATTGGCACGGTCATTCTGATGGTGGCTATCTCTGCCATGAACGGCCTCAGTGTTGCGGGTATGGCTATTGGTGCAACCATCGCCATGCCGGAAATGCTCAAGCGCGGATACGATAAACGCATGGTTTCTGGTGTTATTCAGGCCGGTAGTTCACTGGGTATTATGATGCCTCCCAGCGTTGTTATGGTGCTTTACGGCATGATTGCCCGCCAGCCTGTCAGCAACCTCTGGATGGCAGGCATTGGCCCCGCCCTCATGTTTGCGGTGATACTGATCGGTTACATCATCATCCGTTGCAAGCTTAACCCGGCCATGGGCCCGGCTTTGCCCAAGGAAGAACGCGAGTCCATCACAAAGGCCGAAAAGTGGAAGAGCCTTGGGGCCGGTCTGCTGCCGCTCGCCATTATCTTTTCAGTTACAGGCGCGTTCATGACCGGCATCACCAGCCTGGTGGAAAGCTCTGCCGTGGGTGCGATTGTTGCTACCTTAGCCGCTCTGATCAAGGGGCGCATCAACGCCAAGGTTATGCGCGTTGTGCTGGTGCAGACCCTCAGCGTGAGCTGCATGTTTATGTGGATCATCATGGCGGCCCTGTGTTTCAGCTCTGTATTTGACGGTCTTGGTGCTGTACACGCCATCAAAAAACTTTTTATTGATGGCTGGAACCTCAGCCCCTGGGGCGTGCTGATCGTCATGCAGCTTTCATATCTCTTTATGGGTATGTTTCTGGACGATACGGCTATGCTGATCATTGTGGCTCCGCTGTATATCCCTTTGGTTAAGTCGCTTGGGTTTGACCCCATCTGGTACGGCGTGCTCTACACCATC
>QKDT01000094.1 GCA_003251995.1 Desulfovibrio desulfuricans | reverse complement strand
AATTGACAAGATCATTGAGTACATGGACGCCAGCCGTATTGTGGTTGCCAGCCACATGCATGCGGGCGACGGCAACTGCCATGTGAATATTCCCGTGAACTCCAACGATGCCCACATGCTCGAGGAGGCGGAAGAAACCGCAGCCCGCATCATGGCAGAATGCCAGGAGATGGGCGGCGAAGTTTCGGGCGAGCACGGCATCGGCATCACCAAGATTGCCTTTTTTGGCAAGGACAAGATGGACGCCCTGCGCGCCTTCAAGGAGCGTGTGGACCCGCGCGATGTGATGAACCCGGCAAAGCTGGTTTTTCGCGAACTGCCGGTGCGCCCCTTTACCTTCTCGTTCAACCGCCTGATCCGCGATATTCGCGAAAGCGGCCTGCCCGACAAAGAAAAGCTCATCAGCCTGCTCACCTCCATTCAGGTGTGTACGCGCTGCGGCAAGTGCAAGCAGGTCTGCTCCATGTGCTATCCCGAGCGCTCCATGCAGTACCACCCGCGCAACAAAAACATGGTGCTGGGCATGCTGCTGGAGGCTGTGTACTATAGCCAGGTCAACAAGGGCCGCATTGAAGATAGCCTGCACAAAGCCCTGCGTGACATTGTGGAACACTGCACCGCCTGTGGTCGCTGCATGGCAAACTGCCCGGTCAAAATTCCTTCTGGCGAGGTGGCGCTGACCCTGCGCGCCCTGCTGGAACACGAAGGCGCGGGCGGGCACCCCATCAAGGGGCATGCCCTTGAGTGGCTTTCGCGCGATATTCAGCATCGTGTGCCCAAGGCGGCCAAAATGGCCTCTCTTGGTCAAAAGATGCAGAACAAGTTTCTTGGCTTTGTGCCCGAAATGTGGAAGCGGCGCATCAAGAGCCCGCTCTTCTCCGGGCGCGGCCCCAAGATGGGATACACAAACCTGTACGAAGCCCTCAAGCTGCACAGGGGTTCCATCTTTGCACCTGCCGAGCCCACGCCCGGTATGCCCTGCGTGCTGTACTTCCCCGGTTGCGGTGGCGCGCTGTTCTATGACCGCATCGGCGTTTCTTCTGTCATGCTGCTGCTCAAGGCGGGCTTTGCCGTAGCTGTGCCGCCCCGGCACCTCTGCTGCGGTTTCCCCCTGCTGGCTGCGGGCATGGACACGGCCTTTGAGGACAACATGGCCCAGAACAGGCAGTACCTGGCCTCCATGCTACGCAATCTTGCCAAGCAGGGCTTTGACTGCCAGCACATGGTCACAGCCTGCGGCTCGTGCCGCGACGGCCTTGAGCGCCTGCACATGGAAACGCAGTTTCCGCAGCTTACCCTGCGCGATGTGGGCCAGCTCACCTTGCCCCTGCTGGACAAGGACAGCCTCAAGGCCCCGCTGGCAGAAGGCTCAAAGGTCGTGTACCACGGCGCTTGCCACTGCGAATGGGCCGATGTGCATAAAATCAAGGGTCAAAAGCAGATTATCAAGGCGCTGGGCGATTTCAGCGGTGCCAAGATATCCCTCAACCCCGGCTGCTGCGGCGAATCGGGTATGGGTGCCATGACCTCGCCCGACATCTACAACCTGCTGCGTTCGCGCAAGCAAAAGCGCCTGGGCGAAGCCTTTGAGGACGCAACTGACGGGCCGGTCATCGTTGGCTGCCCCTCATGCAAGATCGGTATCGGTCGCTGCCTCATCAACATGCACGACAAGCGCCCGGTTATGCATGTGGTAGAATGGCTGGCAGGGCAGGTTGACGGCGAAGACCGCCGCCAGACTTTCCGCAAAAAGGCCAACGAATCGCGCGGCGAAGTGCGTATTGTTGACGTAAAATAGCTGTCTTTTCCCTCGCAGCCCCACGGGCTGGCGTGATCAACAGTCCTTGTTGTGGAAAGGACGCACACATTCCCAAATACAACGCGGGGGGTTCCGGATATCGGGGCCTCCCGCGTAAACACAAGGTCTGTCAGCATATGGCGCAGCCTGCCAACTCCAGCACCCCAGCCCTCGGTCAAAAAACTCCCCTTATGCGCAGCCATGACCTTTTCAGACTCCCCGTCCCCGGCTGGGGCTGGTGGATGTTGCTGCTTGCCCTGCTGCTGCCCTTTGCCTATGCCTTTGGTTTTTTGTTCCCTCGCGGTGATGACTTTGACGAGGTCACCAGGGCCATGTTCCCCTTTGATCTGCCCGGTGGGCTGTACGAAATCGCCCGTGAATGGCTGACCTGGAGCGGTCGGTTTACCTATCATTTTCTGGCGGTTTTTTTGGGCAAAGCTGGAGAAATCCGCCCTCTTTACGGCCTTGTGTGCGCGGGGGTGGCTGGGCTGTTTGGTCTTGGGCTGTTTGGTCTTGCCAGAGTGGCAAGAATGCGGCGGGGGCCCGCTGCCTTTTGCGGGCTGCTGTCCGTGCTGATAGTGCTTGCCTGCCATCAAAGCCTGCCGAACCTCTACCTGCTCACCGATTCACTCACCATGGGCCTTTTGCAATCCATGACCCTTGTTTTTCTGTGGATGCTCTGCCGGTTGTGGGCTGCACCCGCCGCACAGGCCCCAAGAGCTCGCTGGCAGGCCATTGTTGTGGGCGTGCTGACAGTGGGGGTGTTTGAGCACTCTGCCCTTGCTGCATTGTCTGCCTGCACTGTTGCGGTGCTGCTGGCCCTGGCGCAAAGGATCACAGAGCGTGAGACGGAACCGGACGGCACGCAAACCGCCCGCGCCCGCCTACGCCATATGTGCATTTTGTGGTTGTGGATTTTCGGCGGGCTGCTGGTATCTTTTCTTGCGCTGGGCAATCAGGTGCGCAGAGCAACCCGCCATATTGGCACGGACGTGCAGTTGCGGCAGCTTGCCGCAGCATTTGACGAATGGCGCAATGCCGCCTTCTGCTTTTTTGACGGCTTGTGGCCTTGGGCCGTACTGCTGCTGGTACTCTTGCTGCGAGGGCTCAGACATGCGCATGGCAAGGGATCAGACCAGCACCAAAATTCCATGGCGGGCTCAAAACCTTTTCCGGGGCTATTGCTGGCAGCCCTTGCGGTGCTGGCATATCTTGGCCTTTCGGCCCTGCTCACCGTTCTGCACGCCTTAAGCGATGTAACTATTACGTCTTCTGGCAAGCTCCCTGCCGGGCTGACCGTGTTCGCCGCCTATGCCTGCGGCTTTGCCCTGTGGGGGATCCTTGACGCGCTGCCCGTGATGGAACGCGCCCTGGCACGGCTGCCGCAACAAGGTGTTATGATCCTGCTGCTTATTCCTTTGCTGACCATGCTGACGGGCAGTTCAAACTGGCGCACCACGGTGGTTAACGCCGCCAACGGCAGCATGTTGCACCTGGGGCTGCAATTGCAGGAACGCTACGACATATTGCAGGCCATGGGCGATGCCGCCCGGCCCAAAGACGCGCCGCCGCGCTTTGGCCTGCTGGGGGAAATCTACCGCTCAGGAGCGCGC
>QKDT01000306.1 GCA_003251995.1 Desulfovibrio desulfuricans | reverse complement strand
AGAGCGCGGTTGACCGTCAGGCGCTGGCCCACATGATAACAACCCTTGGCTGCAACAGCACTCAGGCCCGCAGCATGCGCGAGGCTCTGGAATGTAACCGTGATGCCCCTGCCCTCATGCTTGTGGCGCAGTATCCCCACGACGGCCCCACCGAGGCTGATTCACTAGGCCGCTTTGAGGCCGAGGCCCTCAAGGCCGGGTTGCCGGTGTTTAAAGCCCTTGCCGTCACCAGCGATAACTCTCGCTGGGATGCACTGGCAGAAACCGGATACACCCATGCCTTGCTTGAGCCTGTGGACATGGAGGCCTTTGCCGCTACCCTGCGCGAAGTGCTGGACGAAGCTGGATTTGCCAACCACGGCCCTGCGGCGTCCGCCGCAGATACGACCTCGCTCGCGTCCGAAACCGCAGAGGCTGCCAGTGATGCCACTGTTGAGGGCATGTCCGCGCCCGAGCAGCAGGAAGCTACGCCAGAGTACGAACCGCTGGCTGCCGATGAAACACAGCCTCCCCAAGAGCAGGAGCAGCACTCCCTGCCCGACCTTTTTGGTTCCGATACCCCAGAGCAGGAAGTTTTGCCGGGCAAGCCAGCATCTGTGGCTTCGCAACCGCTTGGAATGCCCCTGCCTCACCAAGATATTCTGCCCAACACGCAGCCTCTGCAATTTGCCGCTGCCGACCAGTCCGGCATGCTGCTGCCCATGATGGAAGATGCCTCCCAGACAAAGGAAGATGAAGCTCCCATTGAGCTTACGGATCTTTTGCCGCCCGAACAGGCCGAGCATTCGGACGGAATGGCGCTTCCTGTCATGGAAGACGCCCCGGCGATCATTCCGGCAACCACCGAGTCTGAGGCTACCCCGATTGCCGAAGCCGACATGGAATCTGAGTCTGTCGAATCGGAACCTGCCGAGGATACATCTGCGGAAGCTGCATCAGTCGAAATCGTACCCGCCGAGGCAGTGGCTGCCGAGACAGAACTGACAGAAACCGCGCCAGAAACTGTGGCAGAGGATTTTCAGCCTGAGCCCTTGCCCCAGCAGCCTGAGTCTGCAAGCGAGGCCGAAGGGCAATCCACAGAGCTTTCTGCAAGCTTTTCAGAGACAGTGGCGGAGAGTGCGTCAAACGAACTGCAACACGATACGGATGCAGCTCAGCAGCCTGACGCTGTACAGACTGACAACGATACCGCCGCTGAATTTATGGCCTTTGCGGGTCTTGAAGGCCCGCTCTGGGCAGCGGAAGCCCCCGTCCCGCCCCAGCAGCCTGCCGAGGTTGAGGCAGAAGACATAACAAGCCCCGAAGCGAAAACAGAGGTGGAACTGGAAGCAGCCGAAGCGCCGACCGCAACCGAGCAGCCGGACGACACCCCGGAAACTGCCAGCGCTTCCACTTCTGATAGCATGGATGAAATCCAGCCCCTGGAATCTGCCCCAGCTTTCGAGCCTGCCGAGACCCCTGCGCAAGAGGCGCCGGCTCCCCTTGAAAAGCTCGAGTGGCCCGAACCCGCTCCCCAGCCCGTTCGCGATGTGGCTGCAAGGGAAAATGTCACCCCGGCAGAATTTCTTGAGGCGGCCTTGATCTCCGAACCCAATGCGCCTTCTGAACCCGATACGCATACAGAGCAGGAAGAACAGCCCCGTGGTGAAAGCGCCGATGCCCTCAAGGCCATGACGGGCAGGGCTGGAGAAGCCACGCTCTCCCCCGTCAATACGAGCAATGCGGGTAACTTTGATGTTCCCGCACCCGCTGGCAAGGGCGCGTGGGATACCTACAGCCTTCAGGACGAATGGGTGGGCGAACCCATGCCCATCGGTACGCCTGTTAAAACCTCCAGACAGGCAAAGCCGCAGGATTCCGTTGCGGATTCCATTTCTGCCCCTGTTGCAGCGCCCGCCAGAGAAGAAAAAAAGAGCTATGTCAGCCCCAGTCTTGCGCATCCCGGCGAGTGGGTTGGCGAACCCATGCCCATGACCAAGCCTGCCAAACAGGAGGAAAGCCCCGAGGCGTCATCTCAAGCTGCCAGCAGCGCCCTCAATATGGCCGATGAGCGTCGCGCACGGCAGGTTGAAATGCCGCGCACTGCGACAGGGCGGCTTATCCTCAAATTGCTTGGCAGCGCGGGTGACAGACCAGTGGAGACGAACAGCGCCTCCCCGTCAGACAGCAAACCCGATTTGATGGAAGATATGGTGGGTATGCCCAGTCAGGACTCGACCGCGCAGTCTCTGCCCAATACCAACACCCCTGATGTGGATACCCCTACCGCCACCGAGGAGCCGCGCCGTGCCGCTACGCACCTCCGAAGCAGCACCACGGGCAATTCCATCATGAACTTTATTGCCGGAACCGCCGAGGCCCTGCGCGGCAATGGACATGCCGCGGGGACGCAGTCACAGCAGCAGGTGCGGCACGCTGATACATCTGCCCAAGCTGCCCCCCGACCGGAAAACCAGCATGCCCCGACAATGGAACAGCCCAATATGCAACCGCAGGCTACCCCGTACAAGGCACAGCAAGATGCCGCGGCCCCAGTGGCACAGCAGCCTGTACAGCAACCTGTTCAGCCCGTGGCCCCGCGCGAAACGGATCAGACTATTCCTCAGCTAGTGGCCCGGCTTGATGCCGCCATGGACGATGCCCAGCACGGATTTAAAAATCGCAGGTGCGCGGTGGTAGGCGATGCAGCCAACCGCATAGCTACCGAATCCGATGCTTTTGGCTTTCGCGTGCTGGCCCGTATGGCCCGCTGTGTTGAACGCGCCGCAAAAGCCAACGACATGAACGCGCTGCGCGATCTTCTGCCCGAGCTTGCTGTGGCGGTTGAGCGCAACAGGATTGGCCTGACACCGCGCCGTTAGGGCAATGCTACTGAAACAACAATCTGGCGGGCCTTGCCCTTCAGCAAATAAATGTATGCAAATCAGGTTGTTAACTTAACATTACGGCAGCAAGACACCTGAATTCCACTGCTGTTGAAGTTATCAGCGCTCTTGGGTGGGCAAATCCTCCCAAGTTTGTTGTCGGCAAAAATTTGCAGACAACTCCTTGTCAGGCTATACGTATTCACGAATGCGCAACCTCCATTGCGATAACCATTGACCCAAGGGATGCCATGTACAAGACCATTATTATTCCTGTGAGCGGCAAAAACGGCCTCAGCCGTGCAAAAACGGCCCTGAAACATGCCAAAAGCCTTGCAACCGGGGATATTGTCCTCTTGCACGTTTTTGAGCCGCTGCCGCAGATTGTGGGTGGCGAAGCCCATGCAGAATTGCTTGCCGAACAAAAGGCCAATGGACAGACCCTGCTGAACACCGTTCTGGCAGACATGGAAAAGCCTGCTGGCGAAGTGCGCTGCCGCGTAGAAGAAGGCACCACTGCTGAAACCATCATTCGCGTGGCGCATGAGGAAAATG
>QKDT01000400.1 GCA_003251995.1 Desulfovibrio desulfuricans | reverse complement strand
AACCAGTCTGTACGGTTGCAGCGTATAGGTGCGGATCTGGCTGCCAAAAGCGATGGCGTCCTTGCCCGCATATTCGGCCTGTCGCTCGGCATCGCGTTTTTGCAGCTCAATATTATACAAACGTGCGCGCAATACGCGCATGGCTGTATCCTTGTTGTGGTGCTGCGATTTTTCGTTCTGGCACTGAGCCGAAACGCCCGTGGGAATATGGGTAACACGCACCGCAGAGCTTGTGGTGTTGACGCTCTGCCCGCCGGGGCCGCTGGAGCGGAAAATATCCACGCGGATGTCCGATTCCTTGATATCCAGCTCAATGTCGTTGCCCACATCGGGGATAACGTCCACAGACGCAAACGACGTGTGGCGGCGGCCCGAAGAGTCAAAAGGAGAAATGCGGATAAGCCGGTGAATGCCCCTCTCGCTCTTGAGAAAACCAAAGGCGTGCGGCCCCGCTATGCGCAGGGTAACACTTTTAACGCCCGCTTCATCACCTGGCAGGTAGTCCAGCTCTTCCACAGTATACTTATGGCGCGCGGCCCAGCGGGTGTACATACGCAGCAGCATTTCGGCCCAGTCTTGCGATTCTGTGCCGCCCGCGCCGGGGTGGATTTCAAGAATGGCGTCCTGATTGTCCTCCTCGCCGGAGAGCAGCATCACAAGCTCGGTTTCGTCCAGCAGGGCCGCAAGGTCGCGGTTTTGCTGGTCGAGCGATTCCAGAGCTTCCGGGTCTTCGCTTTCAGATGCGAGAGCCAGCCATTCGTTCATGTCATCATGGCAGGTTTTGAGCCGGGTAAGGCGCTCTATTTCTTCCTCGAGTCGGCGTTTTTCCTGCAAAACAGGGGTCAGCGCCTCGGGATTATCCCATGCGCCGGGGCGGGAAATTTCGTGTTCTATGTCCTGCAGGCGCTTTTGGCTGGCAGCAACGTCAAAGACGCCCCCAGAGGGTGGCGAAACGTTGAGAAAGGGGCTGGCAAGCGGCACGTAGATCACTAAGTTGCAACATTGTGGATACTTGGGGGGTTAGGGTTGGCGCGGTAGGGCGCAAAAAACTGAAGGAAACTTTCTGTATGTTCTTACGCGCAAAAAGTGCTGGCGCTGGTCAGCACTTTAAAATGTATGGTTAGAACCGGGCGCTGGTTTGTTGCGCACTTGGGCAAATCTGCCGCCGGGGCCAAACAGCAGCAATGCCAGAAAGGCCAGGACAGCACCTGGCATAAGCCAGGGCGAAAGCTTGTGGAACAGGCTTGGCGCTGTTTCAAGCGCTGCCTTGCCCCAGATTGCCTGGGCCTTGAACTGGCCCCCGTGCATGGTCAGGCGTCCACGCGGGTCTACAACAACAGAAATACCCGTATTGGTGCCGCGCAGTATCCAGCGGTTTTGCTCCACAGCCCGCAGTGCGGTGAGGTAGAGGTGCTGGCGCGCTGCCGGAGTATTGCCAAACCATCCATCATTGCTGATGTCTACAAGGATATTGGCCCCGTCCGCCACGCGGTTTTGGGCAAGCCACGGGAATATTCCCTCATAGCAGATGAGCATTCCCAGAGCAAGATTGTCGTGCCGCAGGGGGGCGATAGCCGTACCAGTCTGGTACACGCCCACGCCTTGAAGCAATGCTTCCAAAAAGCCCCAGTTGAGCCACTCCGGCAGGTATTCGCCAAAGGGGACAAGGTGTTCCTTGTCGTAATGTCCAACGGTATCGCCGTTGGGGCCAAGCAAGAATGCCCGATTATACACATCCGGCTCACGCTTGCCGGGGCGGCGCTCCAGGCCAGGAGCGCCCAACAGCAGGGAACCGCCGCTACGGGCCGCCAGCTCGCGTATGCGGGGTGCGTGCAGAGAATTTACTTCAAAAAAGAATGGCATGGCGGTTTCAGGCCATACTATAAGGGGGCGGGCATCGGGTTTTTCTGCAAGTGCCTGATATGTCAGCCCCAAATACAGATCTACGGTTTGTCTTTGAAAAGCTGGAACCCATTTCTGGTTTTGGTCCACATTGCCTTCCACAAAAAGCACGTCCACGCTGTCAGGCCCAGTGGGATTACTGACCAGCGGGTTGGCATGGAGTTTCCAGCCACCGTAGCCCAGTAAGGCCACCGCAAGTAAAAGGCCGGGGATCAGGCTCTTGCGGTCGGGATGGAAGCGTCGGGGAGCATTGGCAAAGGCAAGGCCCAGCAGCAGTGCAGCCATGGCCCACAGGCCGGAGAGGGCATATCCGCCCACAAGGTCTGCGGCCTGAACAAGTACGGGCCAGGGGGATAATGCCCCCGCCACGTCCAACCAGGGAAAGCCGAGGGCAAGGGCGTAGGCCGCTTCAAGCAGATACCACAAAAGGCCCAGCAGCATGGCTTGCGCCCAGGCTGGCCTGGTACGGAGCATATGCGCGGCAAGGGCAAACAGGCCGCCCATGCTGCCTATGCAGGTAACAATAAACAGGGCGCAGGGGATAGCCAGCAGCCAGGGCAGGCCACCAACATTGTGGACGGGCAAGGTTAGCCAGTAGAGTGCCGCCATGCCACCAGCAATGGTGCCAATCCAGCCCATGCGCAGGGCAACTGCGCGGTTTGGGGCCTCGCAACCAAGCAAGGCCAGCGCCAAGGGCCACGCAAGCACAAATGGTGGAAAACTAATTAAATCGTTAGGAAAACCAAGCCACAGGCCCATGGCTGCTGCAAGGCATAAAAGCCAATTGCGCAGAGTAGCCCTTGGTGCTTCCTGGGAGGTCAGCTTCATGCTTTAGCCGTTTCTTCCTCTTCTGTCGCCGGAGCGGGCGCGGCGTGGTCAGCAGGCTCCATACGCAGACGGATAATGAGCTTCCTGTCTGCCTCAAGCACGGTGAATGCCCACCCTCGCAGGGTAAAGCGTTCGCCGGGGCCGGGAACGTGCCCAGCCTCCATGCTCAGGTAGCCGCCGATGGTGTCCACTTCGTCCGAATCCAGATCAACGCCCAGGTCTTCAAGGTCTTCCAGCAAAGCGCGGCCTGTGAGTTCATAGACATTTTCGCCAAGGGGGCGGATGTCTTCCTGACGCGGAGCATCGTGTTCGTCTTCAATATCGCCCACGATTTCTTCCAGCACGTCTTCGATGGTGATCAATCCGGATGTGCCGCCGTATTCGTCAAGGGCAATGGCGATGTGCTGCTTGCGCGCGCGGAATTCCTGCAACAGGGTGCGGATGGACTTGGTTTCCGGCACAAAGAATGGCTCACGCATGACTCTGGAAACGGCAGGAGCTTGATCGCCCTGTTCCAACAGGCTGCTGAGAACGTCCTTGGCATGGAGAATGCCCACGATGTTGTCGCGGGTATCTTTGTAGACGGGAATGCGCGAATGCCCAGACCGAACAATAATGCGCGCCACCTCTTGCAGCGGCATGTCGTCGGGTACGCAGTCTATATCGGTGCGGGGGATCATGGTGTCCTGC
>QKDT01000193.1 GCA_003251995.1 Desulfovibrio desulfuricans | reverse complement strand
ATGAAAAATTATGAATTAAGGTTTGTGTTTGCTGTATTGAATAAATAAAACTAATATTATTTTCATAATAATCCATTTGTCGTAACTGTAGTGAATATTTTTTTATAGATATTGTGGGTGTTATTGCGTTGTTGAGCTCCAAAAGTTGATGTTTTTCATGCTTGTGTTATTCATGTGTCGGCGTCAATGCCAAAACTGGCAATGCTGTGGGGAAATATGAGCAACACGGACGAAAAAACGGGGGCGAACAAGGCCCCGGCGCTGGACAGGTTTACGGCCATCTGCGATTTTTTGATCGAGCGCGGGGCGGCAACCTTTACCGATATCCAGAAAGGCGTCGGATTGGCGAAAAGTACGACCAATGCCCTGGTTTCGACCATGCTGGCGCATCAGTTGCTTCGGGCTAACCCTGACAGCACGTTTTCCTTGGGGCTCAAGCTTTATGAGTATGGAACAAAGGCCATGGAGGCTTTTGACATTCGGCGGGAGTCCATGCCTGACATCTGCGAATTGCGTGATGCAACAAACCTCACGTGTCACTTGGGCGTGCTGACAGGAGATGAGGCTTTTTATCTGATCAAGCTGCCAAGTTCGCATGCCATCCAGGTCAACACCTGGGAGGGAAAGCGTGTTTCGTTGCATTGTTCTGGCCTCGGCAAGGCCTTGCTCGCGTGGCAGAGCAGGGAAACGTTGGACAAGATTTTTTGCGAGGAGTCGCTGGTTACCTACACCCCTGCGACCATAGCCACGCGAACAGAACTATACCGGCAGTTTGAGGAAATACGCGCGCAGGGATGGGCTTTTGACAACGGAGAGGAAGACCCGGACATTCGGTGCGTCGCTGGGCCTATTTTTGGCCCGGCAGGCGAGATTGTGGCGGCTATAAGCGTGGTTGGCGCGGCCTTTCAGTTGCCGGAAAATGCGGTATGCGAAACAGCCAAGTTGGTGCGGGAGTATTGCGCCAGAATATCCCGCCGTCTTGGGCATAAGGAAAAGCCGGGCCAGTAATTGGTCGTCAGCGGCCTTAAACGTAGGCTGCTTGCCGCCATTGGGACGTTGCCCCTTTGTGGCTCAGCCCTGAAATAAAAATTCCCGACCAACACGCTGCCTTGGGGCGCTGGTCGGGAATTGCAATTGGTGCGGAATTTTTTGGTTACGGCAGATCGCGTGATTCCACATCGCTGGAACCGCTTGAGCCAGAACTGCCCGCGCCGCTGGAAACCGGGGTGCTGCCAGCGCTGCCAGCGGTTTCCATGCTGCCGTCCATGGGGCTTACACCCTCGGCATGCTCAGCCTGAATGTCATCAAGCTGGCCTGCTTTTTGCGGCAGCATCAGGTAGCTTGTTACGCCTGTTACCCCAGCAACGCCGCGCGCCGCCTGAATGGCAAGCTGTTTCTCTGCTTCATCCTTTACCACGCCAAGCAAAACCACACGACCAGAGTTCACCTCTGTATCTATGCGGGTTGAAGAAAGCCCCTTGGTGCCAATGAGGTCTTTGCGTAGCTTGGTTGCAAGCACAAAGTTGCTGGTTTCGCTGGTGGCGGGGGTGAACCAGTGCGTTGTGACCGTGCGCGGCTTGTAGCGCTTTGCAATTGTCACAGCCTTGCCCTGCATGTTGGCGGGCACTTCACCCACCAGGAAGACATGACCGTAAAAACTGTACACCGCCACAGACCAGCCGCCGGAGAAGCTTTCATCCAGCAAGGCGGTTTTGATTTTGGCAGAGAGTTCCTTGTCGTCCGACATGGTTCCCATCAGACGCTGATCGTCGTAGATGCCGTAGCCGGAGTATGCGCAGCCGTTGAGCAGCGTAACGCAGAGCAGCAGCATAAGAAGTGCCAGTCGTTTCATGGAGTCCTCCTGAGGCCCGCAGTGCAGGCAAAACGTCATTACCATGCCGATCCGCCACGAGTTTCAGACAAGCCAAGTGCTTTGCCTGCGGCGGTGCTGCGCGGTTTTATTCTTTTTCGCGCTTGATGCGTGCGCCAACGGCATTCAGTTTGTGTTCAATGCTTTCATAGCCACGATCGAGGTGATAGATGCGCCGCACCTCGGTTACACCCTTGGCTGCCAGACCCGCCAGAACCAGTGAGGCGCTGGCGCGAAGGTCAGAAGCCATCACCGGCGCGCCGGTGAGTTTTTGCACGCCGCGTACCATGGCGGTGTGACCAGAAACCTTGATCTGCGCGCCCATGCGCATCAGTTCAAGTACGTGCATAAAGCGGTTTTCAAAAATGCTTTCTTCCACAACGCTGGCGCCTTCAGCCAGGCACATGAGCGCCATGAGCTGCGCCTGCATATCGGTGGGAAAACCGGGGTAGGGCTGGGTTTTTACATCCGTGCCGCGCAGGGGGCCAGCGCAACGTGCCAGTACGCCCTCGGGGGTGCTGGTGATTTCCATGCCCATGCTGCGCAGCTTGAGGATAACGGCCTCAAGATCTTTGAACGGGCAGTTGCGCAGCATCAGCTCGCCACCGGTAATGCCCGCAGCCACGAGGAAGGTTCCCGCCTCAATGCGGTCAGGCATGACGGGGTATTCGCCGTCGTGCAGCGAGGAAACGCCCTGAATGTGGATGACAGAGGTGCCGTGCCCTTCGATTTTTGCGCCGCAGGCACGCAAAAAGTTTGCAAGATCGACAATCTCAGGTTCGCGTGCGGCGTTTTCAAGCACGGTTTCGCCTTCTGCCAGCGATGCTGCCATGAGCAGATTTTCCGTGCCGCCCACTGTGGGCATATCAAAAGAGATATGCGCCCCTTTGAGCTGGCGGCAGCGCCCGATAATATAGCCTTCTTCAAGCTGAAAGCTGGCCCCCATCTGCTCAAGGCCCTTGAGGTGCTGGTCTACCGGGCGTGCGCCAATGGCGCAGCCGCCGGGCAGGGCGACTCGGGCCTGACCAATGCGCGCCAGCAGCGGGCCAAGACACAAAACAGAGGCGCGCATGGTGCGCACCAGATCATAAGGAGCCTCGGGCAATAAATTACCGGGCTGCACCTGTACCCTGTGATCGGTGTACTCGCAGGTGCAGCCCAGCATGTTCAGGAGCTTGATGGTGGTATGGATATCGCGCAGGTTGGGCACATTGGTGATGGTGACCGGCTCTGACAGCAGAATACAGGCAAAAAGAATGGGCAGAGCCGCATTTTTGGAGCCGCTGACCTCAATGCCGCCAGTAAGCGGAACGCCGCCTTCAATAACCAGTTTGTCCATGAGTGTCCCCGAAAAAAATATTTGGTGCCTGACGGGCTGGCAATCCCAGGGTTACAGGTGTAAACAATGGGCCTTGCAGGGCAGGCGACTGGCCTGGCGGGCGGGTATTTTGCCCCTGCACCAGACAGCAGCGCCAAGTGTAGATATTTTTCTAGATAAAATCCAGATGAAGCTCTGTGGAAAAAATGCTTGCCAAACGAAAATAACCCGCTTATAAGAATTT
>QKDT01000300.1 GCA_003251995.1 Desulfovibrio desulfuricans | reverse complement strand
GCGGAAGACTCACCGATGAGCATGTTATACTTGCGCTTGACGTGGGTCATGATGGCTTCGTCCATCTTGTCGCCGCCCACGCGCACCGAGCGCGAGTACACAATACCCGAAAGGGAGATGACAGCCACTTCAGTGGTGCCGCCGCCGATATCTACCACCATGTTGGAGGTAGGTTCCTGAATGGGCAGATCTGCGCCAATGGCTGCTGCCATAGGTTCTTCGATGAGGTATACCTCACGAGCGCCGGCAGACTGGGCCGATTCTTTAACCGCGCGCTTTTCCACCTGGGTGATGCCCGTGGGCACACAGATCATGATGCGCGGGCGCACGAGACGCCGCGAATTATGAACCTTGGCGATAAAGTGCCGCAGCATGGCCTCGGTAACTTCAAAGTCGGCAATAACGCCGTCTTTCATGGGGCGGATAGCCCAAATGTTACCGGGGGTCCTGCCCAGCATGCGCTTGGCGTCGTGTCCGACGGCAAGAACCACGTTGTTGCCGCGCGGGTCTTTCTTGACCGCGACCACAGAGGGCTCGCGCAGCACAATTCCCTGCCCTTTGACATAAACGCAGGTATTGGCCGTGCCAAGGTCAATGGCCAGGTCATTGGAAAACAATCCTAGTGCGAAATCCAGAATTTTGGACATTACTCTAACTTGCCTCGCTGTGCTGGTGTGCTACCTTACCGTCATGTTGAAACAACTCCCGCACCCGGCGAGGCGAAGAGGCCTGGAGTGTGGGCGCTGTTGGAATTGGTAACGTCAGGCTGAAAACTGTTCTGCTAAAACCGCCATGAAGTCAAGACGGTGGACGCAGGGTTAAAATATTTGTCCCATCGACAGACACGAAAATTAGCCCCCAAGGCACGTAAACATGCAGCGTTGGCATACTCTAGCCGCTTATTATAATCGTAACTGCGGCAGCCGGGTGCAAAAAATTCCACTTGATGCGGGGGCTTCCTGCCCTAACCGCGACGGCACGCTTTCATCCGCTGGCTGCATTTTTTGCAATGCCCATGGGTCTGGCTCTGGTCGCGCAAAACAGGGCTATTCCATACTGCAGCAGTGGAATTATTGGCGTGCCGTTTATCAACAGGACGACCCCAATACGCGCTTTATAGCATATCTGCAATCCTTCTCCAATACCTATGGGCCATGGAAACGCTTGCAACAAATGCTCCAAACTGTTTGCGGATTGCCCGACTGCTTTGGCGTTGCCGTAGGCACCCGCCCCGATTGTCTGGATGCCAAAAAAATTGATCTGCTTGCGGCCCTTGATTGCGAGCTTTGGCTGGAGCTGGGCCTGCAAACAGTCCATGATGTCACGCTGACCCGCATAAACCGGGGCCATGACGCTGCCGTTTCAGAAAAAGCCGTGCGCATGCTTGCCGCACGCGGCATAGCCGTGTGCGCACACCTGATGGTTGGGTTGCCCGGCGAAGATGAGCACCATTTTTTGCAAAGTCTTGATTGGGCGCTCTCCTTGCCCATCAGAGGGTTAAAATTTCATAACGTCTATGTTCCCAAGGGCACAGAGCTGGCGCGTCAATATGCCGCGGGCCAGTACCATCCCCTCTGGCGTGACGAGTACGTGGATATGCTCTGTGCAGCCCTGCCGCGCATACCGTCATCCATCGTCATACACCGCCTCCAAAGCGACCCCGCACCCCGCGAGCTGGTGGCCCCCCTCTGGGCCACAGACAAGCGTGGCCTGTTGGGGGATTTGCGCCGCGCGCTTGGGGCCCGGGATTTGTGGCAGGGCAAGGCCGCAGATTCCCCCCTGGAGTGTCCGGCGGTCTTTTAGGGAGGCAGCGTCAGGAGGGAGAGGTCGGGTATCAGATGTCTGTTGTCTTTATCCGTCCTTCTTTTGCCGCAACTGCTAAGGCGCGTATGCTCCCCTTGTAAAATAACGTCTTCACGTCAGCCCGCAAAATCTACGCCGGACACCCCATTGCCTTGCGGTGTTGACGGCGATCTGGATTCTCCTGTCCGCGTGGAGGTCCTGTTCTTGTATCTTGCTTGTATTCTTATGTTTTATTTTCAGTATTTTCAGGTGGTCGCACACCAAGAGTTTTGCTTTATGGAAGTTTGCAGCGCTCCGATCCTAGGCGTTCCTTCAGGCGTGGGGGATTTGCGTGCTTTTATCGCGTCCCTTGGCGCGTACAAATCCCATCGGTTAATTTGAGTCAAAAAAATTCCACCAAGCTGTAATGTTGTAATTTTAGCCTGTAATCCGCCGCCATGGCGTATGGACATTCATTTGGCTTTGTGCTGGTATACCAGACATGAATCAGACAAACACCAAAGCATCCTCCACAGCGTATGAGGCTATCCGTTCAATGATCGCGCAGGGGCAGCTCAGCCCCGGCGAGGAACTTTCGGAACGGAGTCTTGCTGAAAGCCTGCAACTTGGTCGTACCCCCGTGCGCGAGGCCATCAAGGAGCTCTGCAAGGAGGGCGTGCTTATGAGCGTGCCTTTGCGGGGCACCTTTGTGCAGCGCCTGTCGGTGGAAGACCTGAAAGAAATCCACGAGGTTCGGCTGGCACTTGAGGGCATGGCTGCAAAGCTTGCGGCAGAAAAAGGCGGCAGCCCCGAACTGCGTGCTTGCCTGGCTGAACTTCAGGCTCTGCCCGATGGCCCTGAGCTTGATACCTTTGAGGCGCAGCGCATTGGTTGGGATTTTCATAAAGCCATTTTCAAGGCCGCTGCCAACGCGCGGCTGGAAAAACTCTATGCAGACGTGCGCGTACAGAACTCGCTGGCGATGCAGCGCGTCAAAAATTACGATGCAGAACGGACGCGCGTGGTGATCAAGGAACATATCGCCATTGGCAACGCCATTCTGGATCGCAATCAAACCCTGGCTCACCAGCTTGTCTGGGATCATCTGCAAAAGGCCATGGAAACGAAACTGCGATCACTGGTTGCGGTTCTCGGTTGATCCTGGTCGCTACGCATCACGCGGCGTTTTACGTGCAAGGAACAGAGGGGGAAGAGAGGCGATGGAAATGACATCAACCATAAAAAAACGGCCCATTCCGCTGCCAATTCAAATGGTGATCGGTCTTGTTTTGGGCGTGGCGTTCGGCTTTATTGCCCCCAATTTTTCCCAGGCTCTGGCCCCGGTCGGCACTGCTTTTGTGCAGGCTATCAAGATGATTGTTGTGCCCCTGGTGTTCACGGCAATTACCCTTGGCATTTATCAGATGGGCAACAGTGCCAAGCAGTTGGGCAAGGTTTCCGTCATCAGTCTGCTCTATTTTTTCATTGCCACAGTGGTGGCCATTGTCATTGGCCTGGCCCTCAATGGCATGTTTCACCCCGGCATGGGCGTCAACCTGTCGCACACTGCTGCGCTGCCCAAAAACATCAATGCCACGGTCAACTGGACAAAGTTTTTTCTCGACATGATCCCCTCCAACGTGGTGGCGGCCATGG
>QKDT01000403.1 GCA_003251995.1 Desulfovibrio desulfuricans | reverse complement strand
CAGCAGCCGAAAAAGATTTTTGAATAAACCAGGCGTGCGCAGCAAAAAAAAGCTGCACGCGCGTATGGTGATGGAAAAACCGCGCGGCACAGGCATATCAAGCATGTTGCGCAATTCGCCCAGGTTGGCGTTTTTGCCGCCCACACTGTAGGCCATGCTGGCATCTACTTCTGAGAGGGGCAGGGTAAACTGCGGCACGTCGCCGCGCGCGTGCTGGTTCAGCTCTTGTTCAATGCGCCCGGCAATGGCGTATACGGTACTGCCCAGGGATAGGTCGCACTGTCCTGACATCTCGCTCAAGGTCGAAGCCATGCGCTCGCAATGAAAGATGGCCCTGCGGGCCTGTTTGCGCACCTCGCTGGTCTCCATGTGCTTGTCGCCGCGCAGGGTGGCGTCCAGGCCAGCCATCACTCCGGCAAGATCGGCATTGGCTTGCAATAGGTCTTTAAAGGACGCGTAACGTTTGTTAAATGCGTCCATGGCAGCCTCGCGGCTGACCTTGGGGGCAATGCGAAGCAGTTTCTTTAGCAGAGAGGCCATGCACTTGTCCTTGGTATCGGGTGTTCGGCATGCCGTGGAACCTGTGATACGGAATGCCTGACAGATAACAGTTCAGTTCATGCGCCCGGATTGCCCGCTGTCCGCCCATCCGGCGGCAACGCGCCGCCTGTATGCACGGTGCGTGAGTTCAGCGTCTATTGACGGTTCTGCCCGATCACAACATATCTCTGCGCCGGACCGCGTCCGTCCTTACGCACAAGCCCCAATTGCACCAGTAGTTGCAGGTCGTACTGGGCGGTGCGCATGGAGATGTTTTTGCCCGCCAGCTCCTGATATTCCTGCCTGCTGATGCTGCCTCCCGCTGCAATGGTGGGCCATGCATCCAAAACTCGGCGGTTTAGCTTGCCCGTTGATTCGTTACCGTGCAGCAGGTCTTCCAGTTGCGCAGGGGCGTTGGCTGGCTGCTGCGCAGTCGTATCATCTCTGCTGGCCTGAATTGGTGCATCCATGGCGAACGGGCTGACCAGTCTGCCGGGCAGGCCCTCTGGTCGGGGGGGATTTTCGGCATTTGCAATCGCGCAAAAACCCGGGTCGCAAGAGTCATCTTGCATTTTACGTGCCTCTTGAACCTGCCCTTGGGTGTTTTCGCTCTGCGTCGGCTGCACAGCGTCGTTTTGCGGCGGGGTTGCATTGCCAAGTTGGATGTCTTCGGCAAACAGAATACCGCCTTCGCAGAACGCCAGCGCCCTGGTGAGGGTGTTTTTCAGCTCTCGTACATTGCCGGGCCAGTCGTAGGTCATAAGCTTGGTCATGGCCCCTTTGCTGATCTGTGGCATGGCTATTGGCGTTGCCGCCAGCGCGGTTGCGGGCGAAGTTGCGCCTTCTGCTTTCAGTTTCGCCTTGGCCTTAAGGGCCTTGGAGAGAAAATAAACGGTGAGTGAGGGAATGTCCGTTTTGCGCTCCCGCAAAGGCGGCGTGTTGATGGTGATGACAGCCAGCCGATAGTAAAGATCCTCGCGGAATGAGCCTTTTTGCGAATCTTCAAGCAGGGAGGCATTGGTAGCCGCGATGATGCGCGTGTCAAAGGGGACGTCCTCATCACTGCCCAGCGGGCGGATACGCCGTGTGGAAAGCGCCCGCAGCAGGGCTTGCTGCACCTTGGGGGCCGCGTTACCCACCTCGTCCAGCATAAGGGTGCCGCCCTGAGCGGTTAAAAAAGCACCTTTGCGGGGGGCGCGCGCCTCGGTAAACGCGCCCTTCACATGCCCGAAAAGCGTATCCATAAGCAGATTTTCGTCCAGCGCGCCGCAATTGATGGTGATGAAAGGCCCGGCCCCTCTGGCGCTGAGCTTGTGGATGGCTTCTGAAACCAGCTCCTTGCCGGTGCCGGTTTCACCCACCACCAGCACGTCCGCCATTACCTGCGAGGCTTTGCGCACATTGTCGCACAGCGCAAGCATGGCGGGTGAGGTGCCGATAAGGCCGTTGGCTGGCATATCTTCGGGGTGGGGCAGGTCTTCCACCGGCTCGCGCTGCAACAGCGCATCGTCTTCCGCGGCTCGCAACCGCCTGGCCTCTGTGGCAAAACGCAAGCGCCCAAGCAGTGCGTTGATACCCGTCTTGAGGCGCTCCAGCTCGCGTGGGAGCTGCGGCATGGCAAGGTTATTGTCGTCCCCCTCGCTATTGCTGCGCTCAAGTTCGGCGGTAACGGCATTGAGCGATCTGCCCGTCTGCCGCGCCAACCACCACAGGCTTAACCCCAAAAGCAGCATACCCCCAAGAAAGGCGCTGGCATATATGCCCACAAGCTGTACGCCCGTGCGTGTGGTGGTAAAGCTGGTATCCAGCACTGCCAAGCCACCAAGCACGATGGTTTCCGCCTGCGTGGTCGGCCTGAATGTAACGGGCACGTAGCTTACCCGCTCCACCCGCATCTGGCTGCCGCTCCATAAGGAGCTGTTTTCAGAAAGAGGTAGCTGACCATTTCTGCTTTCCTGCACTTCCGAGACCATGTTCCAATAATTGATGTGCTCCGGGCTGGGGCGAAAAGCCGAGTTGAAGCCGGGCCTGCCAAAATCGCCCATAAAGCCGGCACGCACGGCATCAGTCGCCAGACTGCGCTGTGACAAGCCAGAATCGGGCACCTCAGACTGAAAGAGCATCCAGCCATCACGGTCAAAAAAGAGCGTGCGCACGCGCACATCATCGCCAGAGGCGGCAATGGGGGCATCCGGAGCAGAGTAGGTGGATATGATGTCCCGCAGCTCCCGCAGATCCAGCGTAAGCATCAGGTACCCCACAAAATCACCCCCCGCGTCATGCACGGCGACAGTAAATCGCAGCACATGCAGGGTGATGTTCTGGTTGTTACCTTTAACCGGCACCATGGAATAGGTCACTTCTACAGGCTGGGCTACGCTGACATACCCTGCGCGGTGTTCTCCCGCTATGGAGTGGAAGGGCCCCGTGGGGCTGGCAAGAGCCTGGCGCATGGGAACATTGATGATTTCGCCGCCAGACGCGACGAGCAGATAGCGGTTATCAGGGGCAAGGCCTTCAAAGGCCAGTTCCCTATACCGTAACCCACCAGCTTTTGCACGGAATTTTAGGCGCTTAGCCATGTCATTCTCGTCCATGGAGCCAGCGGCAAGGATAAGAAGCTGATTGCGGGTTTCTTCCAGCGCCTGTTCAAGGGCAAGGCGCATGGCTTGCGATTGGAGCTGGGCATTGCGCGCAATTGCGCGATCAAGGATGGCCTCAATGCTGCTGCCCGTGGCGGAAAAAATAAGCAGCAAAACAAGCGCCAGCAGGGGAAGACCCAGCATCAACATACGGCTTGTAAGGCTGCGATTCATAAAAAACGCTGTGATTTCCAGCGAGCTGCCCTGGGGAAGAGTTCTGAGTAAGCGCATAGTGTCCCCTATTTGTGCAAAAAAGCGCAAT
>QKDT01000248.1 GCA_003251995.1 Desulfovibrio desulfuricans | reverse complement strand
ACCACGTCAAGCCAGTGGCGAACCTGTCTGTTTTTACCCGCCGCAGACGAAAGCCGCATAACGCAGCCGCTGCATCCGGTAATGATGTGCCGTATTTCGGGGGCAAAGCCTTCCATACATTTGCTTGCCATGTCGGCGGAAAGATCGGGATTGGTCATTTTGAGTATGCCGCCCATGCCGCAGCACAGCCCAACGCCCTTTTTCAGGCCCGACAATCCCTGTCCGAGCAAGGGCATGTCAGGATCGGCGGTTCCCCAGTGACAGGGCTGATGATAGCCCACTGCCGCAGGGGCCTTACCCGTAGCGCGCACAAACGGCCCTGTAAGCAGGGAGGCAAGGCCCACGCACTTTTGCTTCCATTCCTTGCCCTCTTCCCCTGACAAGGCCCCCGTGTAACCTTCAAGGCTGTGTTTGCAAGAAGCGCAAAAGCTTGCCACGTAGGGCTTGCCCATTTTGCGCCAATGCTCCAGATTCTGCTCGCGCACCTCAGCCTGCGCAGCAAATTGCCCCGCATGGTGCAATGTGCCGCCGCAACAGCCAAAGCCTGAGGCATCCACAAGGTCATAGCCCCAACCCGCAAGCAACTGCTCTGCCCTGGCTACCCATCGCGGGCGGGCATTTTTTGCCGTACAACCGCTGAACAGGGCCACGCGGGTGCCATTAACCTTTTCACTGGGGCTGAGGGTCATCCACGGTTCACAGGCGGGTAGATCAACCAGAGCGCGGGCGGTTTCCACAGAAGACCGCAACACACCGGGAATGACGGAATCTGGCGCGAACATGGCTATCTTGCCAGCCATGGGCCACAATGGACCTGCGCGGCGTATCCACACCTCCCAGAGTGTCTGCGTCCAGTGCGGGTTACGGGCACGCGCCTCCGCCAGTAGATCGCAGGTGGAGAGCTTGCGCGCACAGGCCCGCTGGCACCGCTCGCACCCGGCGCACAGGCGCGCCAGCTCGCGTATCTCCTCCCAGGGCAAGGATGAATCCTGGTTGCCGCCGTATTCCGGGTCAATCTGCTCAAGCAGCAGGCGCTTGCCCTTGGGCGCGTATTCCTCACGTTTATAGAGCGCGTACACAGGGCACACGTTCAGGCATTCGCCGCATTGCGTGCATCCGCGTTTCATTTCAGTACCCCTTGCCGGGATTAAGAATGCCGTTGGGGTCAAAGACTCCGCGCAGGCGCAGCATAAGGGCGTGTTCCTTTTGCCCAAGCTGCTTGCCAACTTCCTTCAGACATCCCCCACCGTGCTCGCCGGAAAGGCTGCCGCCAAATTCCAGGGCAGCCGCGTCCAGCGCGTGATGGGTTTTTTGAGTGCGCCGCGCATCGTCGGGATCAGAGGCGTCGTAATGCAAGTTGGCGTGGATGTTGCCGTCGCCCGCATGCCCAAAGCCAATAAGGCGCTTGCCGTTGCTGGCGGCAATTTCTTCAAACCTACGCACGGCCTTGAGTATGGAGCCGCGCGGCACCGCCATATCACCGCCGATGCGGTCTGGCCCCAGCACATATGAAGCCGCCGAGACCCGGCGTCTGTATGCCCAGAGTTTGTCTTCCTCTTCCTTGCCCACGCCTTCCATGCGCCACAGGGCGTCATCAAGCTGCTTTGAAAGACGGGCGTTTTCCAGCGGCACAGTGTCCTTGCTGCCGTCTACCTGGAACAGCAAGAGCGATTTAACGCTGTCAGGCCACGGCACTTCGCCGGTCTTGGTCAAAATTTCCAGCACGGTTTCGTTCATGAACTCCACCGCACAGGGCAGAATGCCCGCGGCAAAAACCTTGCCCATGGAAGCCAGAGCCGCATCCAGTGAAGGATACCCCACAAGCACCGAGGCAGACGCCTCTGGTTTGGGCAAAAGCTTGAGAATCAGCTTGGTTACTATGCCAAGGCTGCCCTCGCTGCCAACAAACAGCCGCCCAAGGTCAAGGCCAATCACGTCCTTATGGGTGCGGCCCCCAAACTTCATCAGTTCGCCGCCGGGCAAAACAGCCTCCAGGCCAAGCACATAATCGCGGGTAACTCCGTATTTGACGGCACGCAGGCCGCCAGCACAGGTCACTACATTGCCGCCAACACTGGTGGCCTTGCCGCTTGCCGGGTCTGGCGGATAAAACATGCCCAGCTTTTCGCATTCTGCCTGAAGCAGGGCGGTATTTACGCCAGGCTCCACAACGGCAACAAAGTCCTGCTTGTTGATATCAATGATCTTATCCATGCCCAGCATGGAAACCACAATGCCCGGAACCGTGGGCACACACCCGCCAGAAAGGCTCGTGCCGCGCCCGCGCGGATGCACCGCCACACGCTCCGCATCAGCCCAGCGCATGAACTCGCACAGTTGCCCCGCGTTTTCGGGCCTCACCATAGCCAGCACCGTGCCCGTAAGCAGGCTGGCATCAGAGGCGTAAACGCGCAGCACCTTGGGGTCGAACGACACACCGTCCTTGAACAGCTCCACAAGAAACTTCTTATGCTCAGGGGTGAGCGTAGTCAGGTATTCCCCTGCCATGGTTTCCTCCAGTGATGTTATTGCTGCACAGGCAACTAATCCTTGCAGCGGGCCGCCTGAGGCAGCCCACTGCAACTATCTGTAAAAACATGCTTTACCGCATGCTTACTAGCCGAACATGCCGATCCACGTCCAGTAGGTGTAGACCATGATGCTCATAAAAATTGCGCCAAAAAGGCTCATGACCGCGCCAGTTTTGATAAGCTCGCTCGGGGTGATTTCTTCCGTTGCCAGACCAATGATATTGGGCAGGTTGGATACGGGCAGCAGGTACTGGTGCAGCATGTTCATGCCCACAAGCAGCACAAAAGGCGTGGGGTCAATGCCCTGCGTTGTGGCATAGGCGATAATCACAGGGGTGAGAGCCGTGGTTTTGGGGCCAGCGCCGGTAAACAGGCACTGGAGCACAAGCATGATCCAGATGAGAATGACCACCTGCATCTTGAGGTCAAAACAGGCCAGAGGGCTGAAAAAGGTATTGGCGATCCAGGCCGCAGCGCCGGACGAAACCAGCACGGAACCCATGGAAAGACCAGCGCCGTAAACGATAAAGATATTCCAGGGAACCTTTTTTTCCGCCTGCTTCCAGGTCATGAGCTGCTGTGGGCCGGGCGCGATCATGGCAACAACCGACATCATGGCTATCAGGGTGGGGCTTATGCGGTGATAGGTATCTGTAGCCCACATGGTCAAGGTCAACAGAAAAACAAGCATGGTATACTTTTCCACAAGGCTCATGGGGCCAAGGGCCTCAAGTTCCTTGCGCACATAGGCCTGCCCAGCGCTGATATCCTTGATTTCCGGCGGCCACATCCACAGCAGCACAGGCACGGCAAGCAGACCACAGGTGAAGGCTGGCGGCGCGCCGACCTTGAACCAATAGGCCCAGGAAATAGCGTGTCCAGTGGCCTTTTCAAGCAGGCCAGCGGTGATGGGGTTGGC
>QKDT01000001.1 GCA_003251995.1 Desulfovibrio desulfuricans | reverse complement strand
GCAGATAATTGTAACCAGGAAAATTCTCCACCACACCGTTTAAGGCGATCACATCAAAGGATTGGCCCTCAAGAAAGCGGATGTCCACCGCTTCCATACGGCGCGCGGTCACAGCTAAGGCTGCACCAAAACACGAAATACGGTTCAGCTCATTGCGGGCCAGATCCACAGCCGCGTATTCTTGCGCGGCCTTTGCAAACGCTTGAGCAACACAACCCGAGCCGCTGCCCACATCCAGCACCTTGCGACCAGCTCTGCTTGCCAGCGCGCATTTTTCAAGAACGGCTTCAGCCATAGCCGCGAGTTCGCTTTCCGTGCAGGGGGCGGCGTCAAAATCGCTCTTCCAGCCCATATCGCTGCCCGTTTGCGCCACCTGCTCCCAATACTCAGTGCTTACAAGACCCCCGCCTTTTTCTATGGCATCGTCATAGTTTTGCTCGTCAAGGCAGAGTACATGCTGTATGCCGTGGTTTCTATAATGAAAGTATTCAGCCTCACGCAGGCACGCACTGTCGGCGATGATAAGGCTTACGGGACGCAGCATGGCCTCTTTGCGCACCTGCGGCTGTTCACGCTCCACAGGCAGATACACAGCCCCGGCCCGCATGATGCCCAGGGCCGCAGCCAGATACAGTGCGCCACGTGCGCACAGCACACCCACAACGGCCTCTCGCCCATAAGACTGCGCAAGGATAAAACGGGCAATGCGCTCTGAGAAAACATCAAGCTCGCTGAACGTAAGTGTGCAGCCACCCCCGGTCAGGGCCACAGCATCGGGGTTACCGTCAACTACTCTGCGGAATACCTGCTCAAGACTGGCATATTCCGGCCTCGCCTTTTGAGAATCAGCAGTTTCGGGGCTGACCGCAGAAGCGCTGTCAGAGGTAGGTTCAGCAAACTTCTTTGCAGGGGCAGCAAAGGAAAAATCCGATAATTTCATTACGCAATCCCTTCAATGATGCCTTCAAGAAAACGCCCGTAATAGGTCAGCCAATCCTGGGTTGTTTCCGCGCCAAGCTGCTGCGGATCATAGACAAAACGCAGGGCAAAACCGCAATTCTGCTCCTCAACCGAGCAGAAGAGGCCGTATCCTCTCCCCTGCGTCTCTGCATGGGGGATGCTGCCCTGAGCAAGGGCAAAGCCCAGACGCAAAGCCTGAGGCACCACGCCCTCGCTGAAATCTGGCTGCATCGAATCTGGCTGCTCTGCCAGCCCCTTTTGCGTAAGTGCCAGCAGGTCGTCAAACTCCATGTTGTCGTCCACAACAAAGCGTATGGCCCGCCCTGACGGCACCTCCACAACAAACTGCTCCCGCTGCGTAACCCTGCCCATCAGCGCAGCAAATACTGCCAACAGCACTGCCTCTGTGCTGGTGCCTTTTTTTGCCGCCACGGTTGCGATGCCTTGACGCAGTGTTGCCGGAGCCTCGGCCTCGCACAACGCCAGGCCCGAGTCACCTTTCTGCACACCGCCATGGGTACTGGCCTGTGCTCCTAGAACGCCAGACGGCGTAAAATGCAGAGGCGCTTCCGCAGGGGCGGCAGTCATCAATTCAAGTAAGCGCACGTAGTCTTGGGACATGCGCTGCACATCGTCCCGGCTGAACAGGTCAGCGTAGTATTCAAGGGCAATGCTTATGGCCTCGCCAGTGTCGCTGACAAAGACGGAAAGATCCGTTTTGCTGGCGTGTTTGCTGAACCGCAGGGTCTCAAACAGGCCTTGGCCCTCGGCGGCAAATTCAAAGTTCATGTACGAAAGAATGACCTCTGACAATGGTGATCTGTCAGGCCAGGAGGTCTGCCGCAGATCTGCCAGCAGGCTGTTGAGAATATAGGCGCGGTGACGCATGCCCTCGTTGCTC
Source organism: Desulfovibrio desulfuricans (assembly GCA_003251995.1). Classification (GTDB taxonomy): domain Bacteria; phylum Desulfobacterota; class Desulfovibrionia; order Desulfovibrionales; family Desulfovibrionaceae; genus Desulfovibrio; species Desulfovibrio desulfuricans_B. The sequence continues at coordinate 1,590 of QKDT01000001.1, read as the reverse complement.
ACCTGCCGCGTGGCGCGCAGCAGCACGGAAAGCGGCTGACCGGGGTCAACGCTGAAACGCAGCGGCAACACCGAGGCCAGCATGCCCACGGTGTTGAGGTGCTCGCCCCGCCCGTCCACCGACACGGCGATCACCACATCCTGCGAGCCGGTATAGGCTTGCGCCAGCAGGCTCCAGGCGCAGAGCGAAACCTGATAATTGGTCAACCCTTCCCTGCGGGCCAGGGCCTTGATGCCCTGCACGAGCTGCGGCGCAAGATCAAATTCATACATGCCGCCCCTGCCCGTATGCACTCGCGGGCGGGGTTGCGATGCTGGCAGATCAAGCCGAGGCAGATCGCCCTTATAAATATTCTGCCAGTAGGCAGCGGCAGCGGCATCGGGATGTGTCACCTGCCGCCAGGCAATGTCCTTCATCTGGGCGGTTACAGGCTCAAGCGGCTGATCGTGGTACAGGCGGTACAGATCCACATTGAGCAAGGACATGGTTCTGCCATCGCCAAGGGCGTGGTGTACGTCAAGATACAACACCTTTTCGCCAGTATCTGTCGCAAGCAGGCTTGCGCGAAAGCCCGTTTCGCTTCGCAGATCAAAGGGTCTGATGACCGCATCCTTGTGTGCAAGATCGGGGATACGCGCCTCTTCAAGCCTAAAGCCGGTAAAGGGATGGATGACCATTGCCGGGCGCTCGGCCTCAAAATCGCAAAAGCTGGTGCGCAGGGCTTCGTGCCGCTCCACAAGGCGGGCAAGGGCTTTTTCAAGCCGGGGCACGTCCACATCGGGCGGCATCACCAAGAAAGCTGGCAGGTTAAATCCCAGGTCGCCCTCGCTGACCATGTCGGCATACAAAATGGCGAGCTGCTCATTGCCCACGGGGTACTTGTCCAGCACGGGCGTTGCTTCTTCAGCTTTTTGCGCTGGCTGGGCGGGCTTGCGCAGGGCAAGGGCGCAGTCAACGATGTCGCCCAAGGTGTCGCTTTCAAGCATATCAGCCACGCCAAGGGCAAGCCCCGCTTCCTTTCCCAAGCGGTTCACAATGCGGGTGGCGGCAATGGAATCGCCACCCAGATCAAAAAAGTCGTCCTCTCTGGTCAGCGGCCTTTCATAGCCAAGGCAATCACGGATAATCTCAAGCAGGGCCGATTCATCAAGGATGGCAGACTCAATGCGTGCTTGCGGCTGCGCCGCGCCACTTTGAGCGGCGGTTTGCACTGCCCCCACACCAGCGGGGAAACTGTTAAGGCTGAATGCGGCGGCATTCTCACCCGTCATGCCCACGACAACGATTTCCTCCCCGCTGCCAAGCGCGGCTTCCAGCACCGCAAGCGCCTGATGGGGGGCAAGCATGCCTTGGGCATCCTGCCCCTGACTCAGCCCCTCGCGGGCAGCCATGCCCACGCCCGACCACGTATTCCAGTTAATGGAAAGTGCGGGCAGCCCAAGGCTGCGGCGGTAACGGGCAAAGGCATTCAAAAAGGCGTTGGCTGCCGTGTAATCGCTCTGCCCCGGCGCGCCCACAAGCGCGGTGCGCGAAGATGCCAGCACAAAAAAGGCCAGCTTATCCTCAAGGGTAGCCCTGTGCAGGTTCCAG
>QKDT01000083.1 GCA_003251995.1 Desulfovibrio desulfuricans | reverse complement strand
ATTGATAGATCAACCCGATTTTCCCGAGGCTTACAAGAAGGAAGCCTTGGGCGGGGCCAAATTCCTACAGTTATTGCGCGGTATAAACGATCTGGAATGGACCTTCCTTTCACCATCGGCAATGTTTGTTCATGGTGAACGTACCGGTGTTTTTCGCCTTGGTGAAGACCAGTTGCTGACAAACGCCAATGGTTCCAGCATCACGTTTGAGGACTACGCAATCGCATTCGTCGATGAGCTGGAGCATCCCCGCCATGTGCGCCGCCGCTTTACCGTTGGCTACTAATATTCAACCAGGGCAAAAAATTATGTTTCGTTCAGTTACCGTGGCAACGCTGATGCTCGCCGTTACTCTGCTGCTTGGTGTGCAAGCCATGGCACAGAATACCCGGCGCAACCTCCCCGCAGAGGAAGCCAACCTCAAGCTGGTTGTTAATTTTTACGAACAGTTTTTCAACAAGCATGAGGTAGCCCGCGCGGCAGAGGTTGTGAGCGAAGACTACAAACAACACACCCCTGATGTTCCAGACGGCAAAAAACCTTTTGTGGATTACTTCAGCCAGTTTTTTAAGGAAACACCGCAATCGCACGCAAGGATCGTGCGTGCAGCAACATCGGGCGACCTGGTCTGGCTACATGTTCATTCCACAAATTCACCTGCTGATCGGGGACAGGCAGTTCTGGATATTTTCCGCGTCAAAAACGGTAAAATTGTGGAACACTGGGACATCACTCAAGATGTTCCGGAAAAATCTGCCAACGAAAACAGCATGTTTTAACCGGCAGATTACAGCGCCCAAATCGATGCTATGGGTTTAAAACCCCAGCAGCTTGCAGATAAAAAGGCCCACGTTGCAGCAACGCGGGCCTTTTACCATGCAATCCAGCTAGTAGCTGCCCCTAGGGCGCATCGGGATTCAACTGAATATCAACAGGCGAGGCGACGGTCAGCTCATGTTTGACCTCGGCCTTGCCCCCTGCGCTCACATCCACATTCCAGAACAGCAGGTGTTCCTGCGTATCCTGCTGCGCCTGGGGTTTGTCGCGGTAGGTTACGGTCACGCCCTGATCAACAATCATGGGCATGGGCCGCTCAAGTCGCACGGTCACGCCCCGGTCGCGGGTGTTACGCACAGTGTACGTCCAGCCCCACGTCCAGGTACGGCTTGTACCGATAAAGCCCTTCCCGCCCCGCTGGCGCAAATCAGCCGTGGCAGAAACCTGCACCCGTGGGTCTGCACCAAAGTAGAGTGTTACTTCATTACCTTCAGGATGGAACGCCCCCGTCCCAACACTCTGCCCGTCCACGTTGAACTCCGCCTGACCGTCAGGCCAGGCCTGCCCTTCTGGCAAGGAATAACGCGCCATGAGCCACACGCGGCTGTCACCCACAGAGGGGCGTGCCAGCCACTGCAAGGGAGCCTTCCACTCATCAGCCAGCACCAGCAGACGTGACCGGCCCTCGGGCAGGCCCTTCTCCGCTGGTTTCCAGGTGGCGTACATGCCGCTGGTATCCGCCTCAACCGGCGCGGCAAGGGCGGCTTCCGGCATGGTGGCATCAACCGCCATCATGCGGGGGGCGGCCTTGACGAGAGGCTGGACTACGGGCTCTGGCTGCGAATCAATGACCCAACGCGGCAGGGGCGCTGGCTCACGCGGGCCTCGACCACGAGAAACCAGGGTCAGGCGCGTGTCTGTCCAGTCCATGCCAGAGAACTGCCACACCTCAGCCATTAACCGCACATGGACGGCATCGCCCTTGCCCTTGTCGGGCTGCACGTCAAAAGTATAGGCGGGCCGCCAGCCACAGTTGCGCAAGGTGTAGTTGTAACGCACAGGCAACGTGCTTGCAGATACGGCCTTTTGCAGGGTGATCAGCACCGTCTGCCCAAGCTCGGGGCTTGGCGGCAACTGCTGCAATTCCTGCTTCAGCAGGGCCAGACGGCGTTCTAGATCGGCCTTTTGATAGCTGAGGGTCGGCACAACTTCAGCCATGCGCTTTTCGCGCTGGGTCAGATCCTGAAAACTGACGTCGGATGAAGCACCCTGCCACAGGGCCAACTGGGCCTTTACGGCCTCAAGCTTGCCCGCAAGGGTCATCAGCTCGTTCTGACGATCCGCACGCAATTTGGCAACATTGCCGCCCTGTTCGAGAGCTTGCGGCAAAAAAGCCCAACGCACGATGGTGTGGCCCGGCACCGATACCTGAAAATTTTCGGCCCCGGCGGGCAGCACCACGCGCACCTGACTGGTGCCGCTGGCAGTAACCACTGGCGCCTGCTGCTCAACCTCCAGCAAACCACCAGAGGGCGTCAGCCGCGCGGCCTGTGGTGCCGCGGGCGCGTTGGGCAGGGTTACGGCTGGCGCAGCGAGGGGGAAGAGCCCGCCCCAAAGGCACAGGGCAGACAACAGCCCAAGAACAGGCAGCGCGCGCAGCCCGCTGGCGGATTTGCCGCAAAGGCGAAAATCAGAAAAAAACGAACGTAGGGGAAAAAGGACTGTGTACGACATTGGCCCTCCGGCGGTGATCGCCGCAAAAAAAGCCGCCGCGCCGAAAAATACGGCGCGGCGGCAAGCGGCTAACGCGTCAGTTTGCGGAACTTAATGCGGTGCGGCGTATCGGCATCCTTGCCGAACCGCTTTTTACGGTCTTCTTCGTAGTCCGTATAGTTGCCTTCGTAGAACACCACGCTGGAATCGCCTTCAAAGGCCATTATATGCGTAGCAACGCGGTCCAGGAACCAGCGGTCATGGCTGATAACCAGCACGCAACCGGCAAAGTTGTCCAAGGCGTCCTCAAGGGCGCGCATGGTGTTTACGTCAATATCGTTGGTGGGTTCGTCAAGCAGCAGCACGTTTGCGCCAGACTTGAGCATGCAGGCCAGGTGTACGCGGTTGCGTTCACCACCCGAAAGCACGTCCACCTTTTTCTGCTGGTCAGCACCGTGGAAGTTGAAGCGGGTGCAGTAGGCGCGGGCGTTGATCTCCCGCCCACCCAGCTTGATGGTTTCAGCGCCGTCGCTGATCACCTCATACACGGTTTTGCCGGGTGTGAGGGATTCGCGGCCCTGATCCACATAGGCAAACTGCACGGTGTCGCCCACCTTGAGCGTGCCGGTATCGGGCTTTTCCTGCCCTACCAGCATCTTGAACAGGGTGGTTTTACCCGCGCCGTTGGGGCCGATAATGCCCACAATGGCACCGGGGGGGATGATGGCGTTAACGTTTTCCATCAGTTCCCTGTCGCCCATGCCCTTGTTGACGCCCTCAAGCTCAAAAACAACCTTGCCAAGGCGCTGTCCCGGCGGGATGTAGATTTCCAGATCTGGGGCGCGCTTTTCACTTTCGTGCGAGAGCATGGCCTCGTAGGCGTTAAGGCGCGCCTTACCCTTGGCGTGACGGCCCTTGGGCGACATGCGCACCCATTCCAGTTCGCGCTGGAGGGTCTTCTGGCGGTCGGCCTCG
>QKDT01000420.1 GCA_003251995.1 Desulfovibrio desulfuricans | reverse complement strand
ACGAGGGTGGGGGCGTCCTCCAAATCTGCATGGGCTTCCACGATGGTTCCTGCGACAGGCATGAACAGCGAACTGACCGATTTTACGGATTCGACGCTGCCAAATTCGTCACCAGCGGCGAAATGCGAACCAATGGAGGGCATATCCACAAACGCTACTTCGCCCAGCTGGTCTTGTGCGTAGTCCGTAATGCCCACCAGATAGGTTTCGCCGTCTTTTTTGACCCAGATATGTTCAGGGGTGTAGCGCAACTCTTCGGGGAGGGTAAGCTGGTCGGGAGAGGTCATTATAAGTGCTCCAAAGTATATTTTATGCGTGGTGCGTGATCAGTTTTTCATGGCGCGAAGCGCGGCGTGAACGGCCTCATGCAGCCCCTCGGCCAGGGTGGGGTGGGCATGGATGGTGTGGGCGATATCGTGCAGCGTAGCGCCCATGTTGATCGCCAGCCCGGCTTCTGCCACAAGGTCGGAGGAGTGCGCCCCGGCGATATGCACGCCAAGCACACGACCGCTGTCGGCATCGGCTACAACTTTGAAAAAGCCCGGCAGTTCTCCCATGGCGTGAGCCTTGCCCAACTCGCGCATCTGGGTGACACCGCAGACCACGTTCGCGCCTGTTTGAAGAGCCTGAGCCTCGCTCAAACCCACCTCGCCGATTTCAGGCGTGGTAAAGATGGCAGAGGGCACTGCATCGTAGGCCATTGCGTGCTGTGAACCGCACAGGCTATCAATCACGCAATGGGCTTCCATGGCAGCCACATGGGCCAGCATGACTCTGCTGGGGCCAAGGATGTCGCCAATGGCGTAAACGCCGGGTACGGACGTTTGCAGGTTGTCGTCCACGGTGATCCAGCCGCGTTTGTCCACGGCTATGCCAGCTTCGGCGAGGCCAAGCTCGGTTGCAGGAACACGGCCCACGGTTACCAAAACCATATCCGCTTCCAGCGTTTCAGGCTCTTGAACGTTAGAAGCCTGCGCCGTAAAAGGGGAGGGCCCGACGGTACCGTGTACAACGCCGTTTTCGATGCGCACATCGGAAAGAGTCTTGCCCAGCAGTATTTTGATCTTCTGCTTGCGCATTTCGCGATTAAGAAGAGTACTCACGTCCTGGTCCACCGAGGGCATGGGCAGGAGGCGATCCTGCCCTTCCACCACGGTGACGGAACTGCCAAAGGCGCGGTAGATGCAGGCCATTTCGCAGCCAATGACGCCGCCGCCCACAATGATCAGCCGTTGGGGAACGTGCGTCAGTTGCAGGGCGTCATCGCTGCTGCAAATATATGTATGGTCAACTGTCAGCTCAGGAAGCTGCAACGTGCGTGACCCCGCGGCAATGATGATAGCGTCGCCGTTGATAACGGTTTCTTCGCCTGTGGCATTGCGCACAACCGTGGTGTGGGCATCAACCACACGACCAGTGCCTGTAATTACCTGCACTTTGTGGTGGGCGCAGGTTTTTTCAAGACCGGTCTTGAGAATATTAATGACGTTTTCTTTGCGGCGGCGTACGGCATCCAGGTCTATGCCAGGTTCGCCGCAGCCCGTTACGCCATATTCGGCAAGGCGCATGCCTGTAAGCAAGGCATCCGCGCTGGCGCGAAGGGTTTTAGTGGGGATACAGCCTCTGTTAAGGCAGGTACCGCCGAGGGAATCGGCTTCTACCAAGGTTACGTCACAGCCTTTTTGCGCCGCAGCAAAGGCCGCCGTGTAGCCGCCAGGTCCGCCGCCAATGATGGTAATACGCATGCGGTTCCCCTAGTCGTCCGGGCATTCAAGCTTGAGGTTGTAGGTCACAGGAAAAGCCGCATCGAGTGAGGCGGAAATGAGGCACCCATTGCGCATAACCTTACCAACGCGTTCGAAGATGTCTTCGTACTCCGCATCCATATGCACCACGACATCCAGAGTAATGCCCAGAACGCGCCCGCGACCCTTGTCGTCCGAACCGGCCTTGACAGTGGCGGTGCCGTTGATGGTGTTGTATTTGGCCCCGCGGGCGTCCAGAGCCTTGTCCAGTGCTGCTATGTAGCAATAGAGCACAGATGCGCCCAACAGCTTTTTTGCAGAACCGGCGCGCTCGTCTTCAGGCAGGCTGTTATTGTCCACATGCATGTGGCCCAGAGCCGTGCTTTGCATATCAAGGTCTATAATCGCACCGCTGCGTTCCAGCGAAACGGAGGTCTCCTGCGACATGATCAAACTCCTTTGGGATGGCAATGCGCCTATTCGGGCGTTCAATGCTTCACAAGCATGTTCTGTGCCAATGTCGTCAATTTATGCCGTTTCTTTTTTTTCTGCGGAGATATGCGGGTAAGACTGGATTATAAGACGCTTTGGAACAGTTTCTGCATCAGGATGGAGCATCATTTGCGACACTATTGTCGCATTGTATGACAATAGTGCTCAACGAGGTGGCGATAGGCGCTGCACCGTTTGATCGCCAACTGGAGAAAATATTATGGTGGTGGATTCGCTGCAGGTTGAAGAAGATAACGAGCGTGTTAAAGCCCGGCTGGAAAAGCTGCTCAACAGACTGCCCGGCCTGGTCTATCGCTGCAAACTGGACGATGACTTCAGCTCTACGCTGGAATACGCCAGCAAGGGCAGCGAAAATTTGCTGGGCATCACCGCCGAGGAAATGCTGGCTCAGCACTGGAACACCATCGAGCGCATGACTCCTACACCGGATTTGCTGCACATACGCAAAATCATACACGACAAAGTTGTCGTGCATGAGCCGTATCAGGTAATGTACCGATTGCAGCTTCCCGGGGGGCAGCTTAAATGGGTTTGGGACCAGGGGGAGGCCATATACGGCGAGGATGGCAAGCCTCTTTATCTGGAAGGCCTGATGATGGACGTAAGCGAACAAAAATTTCAGGAGCTGGCCCTTCAGGACGAGAACCGGCAACTGAAGTTGAGCATGGAGCACGCCGACGGCCTGGGCAATCTTGTGGGTAAAAGCGAAGCAATGCACAAGGTGTACAGCCTCATTCTCAAGGCAGCCGAAACCGATACAAACGTGATTATTTATGGAGAAACCGGCTGCGGCAAGGATCTTGTGGCCAGCCTCATCCATAACTATAGCGGGCGTAAAGGCAACTACGTACCCGTGAATTGTGGAGCAATCCCCGAAAATCTGCTTGAAAGCGAATTTTTTGGCTATGTAAGGGGCGCGTTTACCGGAGCTGCTACTTCAAGAGAGGGCTTTATTCCCGCGGCCCACAACGGCACGCTGTTTCTTGACGAAATAGGCGAACTCCCCATCAATCTGCAGGTGAAATTTTTGCGTGTGCTTGAAACCAAGATGTATACCCCTCTTGGCAGCACCGCGCAGAAGTCCTCCTCCTTCCGTCTGATATCGGCTACCAACCGCGATATGGCGGCCCTTGTGCGCGAAAAGAAAACCCGTGCCGATTTTTATTATCGCGTCAACGTGCTTGTCATTAATCTCCCGCCGCTCAGGGAACGCAAAGAAG
>QKDT01000285.1 GCA_003251995.1 Desulfovibrio desulfuricans | reverse complement strand
GAACACTACCTGCGGCACGCAGCCTCCACTAAAAGTAAGCAATCGGCCCCTTGCCGATCTGCCGCCATTGCCATCGCTGAACGGTGCTGGAGTTCTGCGGCCCGTACCAAGTGATGCTGAATGTTTTGCCCTATGGGACAAATACAGCATGTTTTCCAATATCCGGCGGCATTCACTCCTGGTGGCGCATGTGGCTACCGTGCTTGCCCAAAGGGCAGCAGACAAAGGGATTGCCGTGCGGGTTCCCGAGGTTCGCGCAGGCGGGCTTTTGCACGACATCGCCAAAACATACTGCGTGAAGCATGGCGGCAGCCATGCGCAGGTAGGCGCTGCGTGGACCGTGGTTGAAACAGGAAACTACGCCATTGCTCAAGGTGTGATGATGCATGTCTGGTGGCCTTGGGCGTTGCCCACAGGTGCGGCGATATGCTCACTGCCCTTTTTTGTCATCTATGCGGATAAGCGCATCCGGCACGATGCCTGCGTAACGCTTGAAGAGCGCTACGAAGATCTGCTGGTGCGGTACGGTCGCACCGAGGCAGCACGCGAGGGGATCGGCGTGGCCTACAAACAGGGAAAAAATATTGAAAGCGCCCTTGAGGCGCAGTTGGGGTGTACCCTACATGAAGATTCTTTTGATTGCGGGCGGGTGGTCAACGGAGCGTGACGTTTCGCTCAGCGGGGCACGCGCCATGCAGACTGCGCTTGCGGAGCGTGGGCACACGGTAACGTTTTTTGACCTGCTTTCTGGCTTTGATTGTCTGCTTGAAACCGCAGCCTCTCATGATTTTGCCCTCATCAACCTGCACGGTGCGCCGGGCGAGGATGGTCTGGTGCAGGCCATGCTTGAGCGCGTGGGCTGCCCCTATCAAGGGGCCGGGCCTGCGGGGTCTTTTCTTGCGCTTAATAAAAGCGCTGCCAAGCAGATTTTTCGGCACGCTGGTCTGCCTACGGCAGATTGGGTGTTTTTGCCCAGCACTCCTGCCGAAGGCTGGCAGCCCAAATTGCCGTATCCGCTTTTTGTCAAAAGCAATACGGGTGGGTCTTCATTGCGCATGGGGCGCGCCTGCAACAGGGCCGAGCTTGACGCCGTGCTGGCATCCATTTTTGCGGCAGGCGACGAGGTTATCATGGAGCCAGTGATGTTGGGTCGCGAAGTGACCTGCGGCATCCTGGGTGATGAAGCACTGCCCCCCATCCTCATAGAACCTGTAGCTGGCGATTTTTTTGACTACGAGAGCAAGTATGCCAAGGACGGAGCGCGCGAAATATGCCCCGCGCCCATCAGCTCTGCGCTGACCGCCCGCGTGCAAGAGCTTGCCCTGGCGGCCCATAAGGCCCTTGGGCTGCGCGGTTACAGCCGGGCTGATTTTATTCTCGGCCCAGACGACAGCCTGACAATACTTGAGGTAAATACCTTGCCAGGCATGACTGCCACCAGCCTTGTGCCGCGCGAGGCCCGTACCGTGGGGCTGGATTTTGGTCAGTTGCTTGAGCGGCTTATGGAGCTGGGCCTGAAAGACCATCACCGTATCTAAGTTTTGCAGGGGCCAGCTATGGCAGCCCCTGGTGCGCGCTGCGCCGTAACTTTTTGGGTTGCGGCGCAGTTGTTTTCCCCCATACTTTTCTCTTTTTTCGCGTTGCCGCCGTTATTTGATGCCCGCGCGGAATCTTTGGTGAATCAATGGTACTCAGCAAGTCTGCCGCGGGTCACATGTCCGCACTGTTCTGCATTATCGTGTGGGGCACAACGTTCATTTCCACCAAGGTACTGCTTAGGGCTTTTAGCCCGATGGAAATACTGTTTTTTCGCTTTTTATTGGGCTATGTGGCATTGTGGCTCGCTTGTCCGCGCATGCTGCGAATTACAGACAAGAAGCAGGAGCTGTTGTTTGCCTGCGCGGGCTTGTGCGGCGTGACGTTGTATTTTCTTTTTGAAAATGTTGCTCTTACCTACACATTCGCCTCAAATGTGGGCGTGATTGTAGCCATATCGCCATTTTTTGCTGGATTGCTGGCATTTTTTCTGCTGCGCACGGAGCGACCTGGGCTGAATTTCTTTCTGGGCTTTGTGTCCGCAATGCTGGGCATTGGCCTCATAAGCTTTAGTGGGAGCACGCAGCTACGCCTCAATCCTCTGGGGGATATTCTGGCTGTGTTGGCAGGGTTGTCGTGGGCGGGATATTCAATACTCACGCGCAAGCTCATGGCCTTTGGCTACAATAGCTTGCTGGTCACACGGCGATGTTTTTTTTACGGGCTGCTTTTCATGCTGCCCTGTCTGCCGTTCATGGAATTTCAACTGGGGCTGGAGCGCCTGGAAAATCCGGTTAACAGCATTAACCTGCTGTTTCTGGGGCTGGGGGCATCTGCCCTGTGCTTTGTTGCCTGGACATTTGCCATTGAGCGGCTGGGGGCGGTCAAAAGCTGCGTTTACATCTACCTTGTGCCCGTGGTTACGGTCATTGCCGCCGTTTTAGTGCTGCACGAGCGCATTACGTGGATGGCGGCTCTGGGTACGGCACTGACCTTGCTGGGATTGGGCCTCTCTGAAATGCGCGGTTTTGGCATGCTGAAAAGGGCAGAGAAGTTGCGTAATGAGCAATAGTGCAAAAGAGGGCAGTGTCCCGACAATCCCCTGCAGCCGTGCTGGTGCGGGGTAACGGCTACACTGGCCGTGCAGGGGCGTAGCAGACCGTGCATAGGCGTTTACTGCTATGAGTGGGTTTACGCCGGAGCGTAGCCCACTTTTTTATGCCGTGTTGTGTGTGTCTTGAGCGTTAGTACATCTGCATGGAGTCAAGGTAGTTATCCAATGTCTTGAGCCTGTTTGTGCTGGTTTTGCCAAGTTTACGGCTCAGCCCGGCGCAGAGCGTTTCAAGCACCAGTTGAGCGCCAACAAATGAATTGAAAAAAATGGGGCTGGAAACATCAACCGTAAAAACAACTGAAGCCATGGCTGCAACTGGTGCGCTTGGTCGGTCTGAAATGGCGATAATGCTTGCTCCTGCATCATGGGCCATCTTGGCGGTGACTTCATCAAGCTTTGAATAACGGGGAAAACTGAACGCCAAAAGTACGTCATTTTCCGAAATATTCAGCATGTTATCAATTTGGCTGGCGGCAGGCGTGCAAACAATCTGCACATCTGGCAACATGCAGTTCAATAAAAAGTATGTATACGAGGCCATGCCAACATTGGCGCGAGAACCCATTACATATTTTGTCTTGCTGGCAAGGATAAGATTGATGGCCTTGTCGTATGCCGTCTGCTTGTTGTTTGAAATAGTGTTGTAAATGTTATTTTGCGAACTGATAGCAAATTCTTCAACGTAGTCTGCATCTTCCTTTTCAAGACTTTTCAGAAGTCTTTCATAGGGCACAGTTATATTCTGGGAAATTTGACTGTATTCTTTTTGAAAATTGTCACGAAGGTATTTCTGAAAATCTGTAAAACCAGAAAATCCAAGTTTGCGCGCAAATCTGATAAC
>QKDT01000321.1 GCA_003251995.1 Desulfovibrio desulfuricans | reverse complement strand
GAAGCCCGCCCCGATGCCGTTGTATTTGGCAGTGCCTTGCTCAAGCATATCGATGCTGGCAACAGCGCCGCCGAGTTTATGGCCCGGTGGAAGTAACTGACAAGAAATAAAAGCGAAGTTGTCGCTTTTTAAGCAGAGCAAGGGCGCTTTCCTGTAGGGGAGAGCGCCCTTGTTATTCGGATTGAAATTTATTTTCAAAAAAATCATCCATACCTCTTGACTTTGAAATTCGTTTTCATTTAAAAGGGAGTCACAGAGCAACTCACCCGCACACATAAACAGGTGCGGCAACAAACGGAGTAAATTATGTGCGTAACCCTGATTGGCGGTATGGACCGGTTGAAGAAAGATTACATGGCAGCGGCGGAGCAGGACGGGCATTCCCTCAAGTTCATCACCAAGAATGAGCGCAATTTTGTGGAAAAAATCGGCAATCCCGACGCCATGATCGTGTTCACCAACAAGATTTCGCACGAGGCCAAGCGCAAGGCCGTACAGGTTGCGCGTTCGCGTAACATCCCCCTGCAGATGGTTCATTCGTGCGGCGTTTCTTCTCTGCGTGAATGCCTCAAGGGAGCATAGACTGCTGAAGGAGCGTTCTTCAATGCAGAATTGCCAACCCGTTTACGGGATGAGGGGCCGTTGACATCTGTCGGCGGCCCTCAACATTTTGTCGCATATGACAGGCAGCCTTCAACGGGGTAGGCGCGTGGATTTGCTTGCGGCGGTTTGTTTGCTCTGGTTGCAGTGTCAAACGGACGAAATTTTGAGCTACAGGAAATTATTATCCATTGCTTGACATTTGGGGGGCAGGTGGCTAAATCAATGAGGACTTTGGAATTGAATTTCAATTTTTTGAACTACGCATTCCACATGTCCTGTCAGAGTGGTTTGAAAATACGGCAGAAAACGCAATCCTTATAGCGGCATGACTGCTGGAAGGCTGGAGCAGATTGGTGTTGAAAATTTTGTCTGTTCTGTGTGAATTCTCGAAAACCCGCGCCGCAACTTGTCTGCAAGGTGAAGCCGCCATTGGGCATCATCGTTGGCAGGCGTTTCAAAGTGAAAATGTTCTAGGAAGGCTGGTATGACCCAATTTTTGTTCACGGTAATGGCTGGGATGCCGCGCTTGCGGTGTCAGTCTGTTAATTGCATGGGGGAGGTACGCGCATGAGTGCTGTTCGGCAGTTTAATAATCCTGATGACGCCAATTTTAACGCCGATGGTAAGCTGCGGGTAGCTCTTGCTGGCAATCCCAACTGCGGTAAAACAACGGTTTTCAACGGTTATACAGGCGCGCGCCAGCACGTGGGCAATTACCCCGGCGTTACGGTTGACAGAAAGGAGGGGCACATCACGGTTGGCGGCAAGCACGTAACCGTGGTCGATCTGCCCGGCACCTATTCGCTGACGGACTATTCCATGGAAGAGCTGGTGGCCCGGCGCGAGCTGGCGGCTGGCAATGTGCAGGCCGTTATTGACGTTGTGGATGCCTCTGCGCTTGAACGCAATATGCTTCTTACCGTACAGATGCTTGAAATGGGCATCCCGGTTGTACTTGGCTGCAACATGATGGACGAAGCCCGCTCCGCCGGTATCCATATTGATATGGAGCGTCTTGGCGAACTTTTGGGTATCCCCGTGCTGCCCATGGTGGCCCGGTCTGGCGAGGGGCTTGAAGAAGCCATGGCTGCCGCGCTGAAGCTGGCGCAGGAGGGCAAACGCGATGCCCTGCGTATTTCATACGGCAGTGATATTGACCCCGTGCTGCTGGATATGGAAAAGCGCATTGCAGACAGTGGCCTGCTTGCCAACAAGTATATGCCCCATTGGGTTGCCCTCAAAATGCTGGAGGGCGACAGCGAAATTTTGAGCGAGGTTCGCGCCGCCAACGCTGGGCTGACGGAAGAGCTGGAAGGCTTGCGCAAAAAAGCTGTCAGCCATGTGCGCAGCACGCTCAATACCAACCTTGAATCCATCATCACCGACTATCGATACGGTTTTATCCGTAGCCTGCTGCGCGATGGCATTGTCACCCAGGATGCCGGCAAGGACCGTTTGGCCCTTTCGGACAAACTGGACAAGGTGCTTACCAATGCCTTTCTTGGCCCGCTGATCATGATCGGCGTGCTGTACCTTATGTTTCAGGTAACGTTTACCCTCGGCGCTTATCCTCAGGGTTGGGTGGAAGACGGCTTTACCTGGCTGGGCGAAACCTGCACGGCCTTTTTGCCCGAAGGGTTTGCCCAATCGCTGATTGTGGACGGTATCCTTGCTGGTGTGGGCGGTGTGGTCAGTTTTGTGCCGCTCATCCTTATCATGTTTGCGCTTATTTCCTTTATGGAAGACAGCGGTTACATGGCCCGCGTGGCCTACATGATGGACCGCATTTTCCGCTTTTTTGGTCTGCACGGCGCGTCTGTTATGCCGTACATCATTGCCGGCGGTATTGCTGGCGGTTGCGCCATCCCTGGTGTTATGGCTACCCGCACCCTGCGTAGCCCCAAGGAAAAACTGGCGACTCTGCTTACATTGCCCTACATGACATGCGGAGCAAAACTGCCAGTGTTTCTGTTGCTTGCCGGGGCTTTCTTCCCCGACAGCGCCCCCACGGTCATGTTTTTTATCATGATTGCAGGTTGGGTCATGGCTCTCTTGGTGGCGCGTCTGCTGCGGTCTTCCATCGTCAAGGGCGAGGCCACTCCCTTTGTTATGGAGCTGCCCCCCTACCGCATGCCTACCCTCATGAGCCTTTTGCTGCACTGCTGGGAACGTGCCTGGATGTACCTCAAGAAGGCCGGTACCGTACTGGTGGCAATTTCCATCCTGATTTGGGCTGCCATGACCTTTCCTGGTCTGCCGGAAGACAAGTCTGCCCCCTTTGAAGCGCAGATCGCCCAGCTTGAAGAAAAGATCGCCGCCATTCCTGAAGGTGACGAGGCCCGCGCCCCCATTGAAGAAGAGCTTGGCAACGCGCGCAACGAACTTAAGGAAGAAGAGCTGGCCTTCTCCATTGCTGGTCGTCTTGGCAAGGCTGTGGAACCAGCTACCCGCCCCATGGGCTTTGACTGGCGCACAGACATAGCCCTGCTTGCCGGTGTGGCAGCCAAGGAGGCAGTTGTTGCCACCATGGGTACTGCCTATGCCATGGGTGATCAGGATCCAGAAGACGCCGCCCCCCTTGCAGAACGCCTCAAGAGTGATGATGCATGGTCCAAAGCCACTGCGCTTTCACTGATGCTCTTTGTTCTGCTGTATTCCCCTTGCTTTGTGGCCCTGGTGGTTATACGGCAAGAAGCTGGAAGTTGGGGCTGGGTTGCATTCAGCATCCTGTTCAACACAGCTCTTGCCTATGCAGTAGCTACCGCAGCTTACCAGGTAGGACGCTCTGTCTGGGGTTAGCAAGACGTTCTGATTTCTGACTTCTCCTTCTTAATGCCTGTGCCGCCTGCCTTGACAAAGGTCTGGCGGCACAGGCATTATCATTAGGTGGACGCTTGCAGACTTTTGCCGAGGAATTCAGCATGCTCATTCG
>QKDT01000265.1 GCA_003251995.1 Desulfovibrio desulfuricans | reverse complement strand
TGTTTTCACTTTTTGAGTGCATGGTAATTTTTATCCGTATGCGCCAGATGGCAACGCCCAATCTTGCGCTCAGCCCCAGAGAACAAAGTGTGCTCGACTACTTTGAAACCTGCGGCGAATGGACCTCGCAGGACGAAACGCTCGTTAGCAATTGGTATTGGGAATATCTACCCCAGCAACGGCAGAATCATTAAGAGGGCTTTCAGTAGCACCACAATAGATTTAACTGCCTTCTCTGAGCGATTGGCAGATACGGGCCAGCGGCTCTAACCAGTCGGCTAGTCCGCAAGGTTTGCAGCGCAGTTTGCGGAGATCTTCCCCACAGAGCTACGGGCAGAGTTACGGGCAGAGCAAAGGGGTGAGCATTACCGACCACTCCCCTTCAGAGCGTTAACCCTTCATATCTAAATCCCGCAATCATTGCACAATGCTCGTCATAAAATCTTCTTGTTGAAGGTGCGAAACCGGATCCTGATCTTGATCAAATCACGGCAGACCGGTGTCAGAACCGGTCAGGTATTGAGCAGAAGTAACAAGCCGAAATGTCAGAGGCCGTCCAACAATGTTGGACGGCCTCCTTTTACGCGCACAAGCGCGCTGATGTAATCGCGTCAGTGTTTAGAAGACACCAGGATTGAGTACAACCAGCACGGTGCAGATTATACCCACAATGATGCCGTACAACATGAAGGGCCAGAACGTGCGGCGCAAAACTTCGCCTTCACGACCAGACAGGCCCACAACAGCGCAGGCAGCCACGATGTTGTGAACGCAGATCATGTTGCCCATGGCGCCGCCCACAGCCTGGGCCGCCACGATGATCTGGCGGGGCAGGTGCAGAGCCTGAGCCATGTTCCACTGGAACTCGGCAAACATAAGGTCAGAAACCGTGTTGGAGCCGGTGATGAAGGCACCAAGGCCACCAACAAAGGCAGCCAGCACGGGCCACACGGAACCAGCCACCGCGGCGACAGCCTGGGCCAGAGCCAGAGGCATGGAGGGCACATCCACGGGGTTGGTCGCAGAACCACGGAAGATGGACACCAGGGCCACAGCAAAGATCAAGGCAATGGTAGGAGCCTTCATCTTGCGCAGGCTTTCACCCCAAGCGCGGGAAACAGCGTCCTTGGGCATCTTGTGCAGGGTAATGGTCATCAAAGCCACAAGGATGAAGAACGTGCCAGGCAGGTACAGGTAATCAATGGAAGCATTGACGCCCTTGAAGCCCAGAATATCCACAAAACGGAGCTTGAAGCTCAACAACCACGCCTTGAGGCCCAAAGAAGGAATGCGCGAAATAACCAGCAGAATGCAGATCAGCACATAGGGCAACCAAGCCTGGAACTGGCTCATGTGAGAGTGAAATTCAGTCTTGGTGCTGGGGGGCACGGAGCCGGTCCAGCTTTTATCCCATTCGGTATGCGGGGCAAATTCCCAAATCTTTTTAGGAACGCAGAAGCCTTTTTTGGTACCCCACACCACAACGCCAAGGCCAAGCAGGCCAGCAAGCAAGGAGGGGAACTCGGGGCCAAGCAGCCATGCGCAGGCCAGGTAAGGAACCAGGAAGCAAACGCCAGCAAAAACGCAGAACTTCCACGCGGCAAAGCCGACAGACCAGGACTTTTCCTTGCCAAAGAAGCGGGTCATGAAGCCCAGCATGAAGATGGTCAGGATAATAGCCATGGGAGCATGCATAAAGGTGGCCCACTGGCCTACCGCAGCGCCAAAGCCGTCATAGTTGTGGAAGGGCAGATTGGGATCGGCGGCAACGGATTCTGCAACGAGATTTTTAAGGAAGCTAAAGCCAACGATAACGGGGGTACCCACGGCGCCAAAGGTAACAGGCACAGAGTTGAACACCAGGCAGACCACAGCGGCAGCCATGGCAGGGAAGCCAAGGGCAAGCAGCAGAGGGGCGGCAAGGGCAGCGGGGGTACCAAAACCGGCGGCACCTTCAACAAAGGCACCAAACATGAAGCCGATGATGATGGCCTGCAGGCGGCGGTCACGGCTAACGCCCTGCATACCGCACTGGATGGTTTCCATGCCGCCACTTTCTTCAAGGGTGTAAAGAATAAGGATTGCGCCAAAAACGATGATCAAAACGCCAATGGCAACAACAACACCCTGAAGCGACAAAGCAAGCAGATAGGTGGGCGAGAGTTTCCAGCCAACAAGACCGCAGATAACGCAAACCAGCCAGGCCAGGGGCATGGCACGGGTCGCAGGCCAGCGCAGGCCGACCATAAAGACAAGTGCAACTAAAATCGGGATAACAGCCAAAAGGGCCAACATACCTATGGACATAATTCCTCCGCATTTGTGAAGCAGTGAGATGCTACCACTCTCAGCACACACTGCCCAGGTTTACACCTCGCCGCCTGGCAGGATGATGTTTTTGCAACGCCACAACGTTGCTCCCCGGGTTTCAGCCATAAGAAGTCCTGTCGCAGCAAGCGCGACGAACCTATATGGTTGCGGCTCTCCCCACAGTGGAGAGCCACAACAGTCCACATTGTTCCTATGAATGAAGCGCCCTTTGCACTCCATCCACAGGAACAATGTTTATGGAACTATTTTTTCAGGTTTTCAGCCAGAAGTTCGGCAATGTGATCGACCTTGATCTTAAGGCCCTGCTTTTCAGCACCGCCACGGATCTGCATGACGCAGCCGGGGCAGTCCACCACCAGACGATCCGCACCGGTCGCCTTCATGTTAGCGATCTTTTTGTCGAGCAACTGCGCCGAGATTTCGGGGAATTTCACAGAGTAGCTGCCGCCAAAGCCGCAGCACACTTCTTCTTCCTCGCAGGGCACGTACTCGGCGGCATCGCCAATGAGCTCACGCGGGGCCTTTTTAACGCCCAGACCGCGGCACAGGTGGCACGAAGCGTGGTAGGTGACCTTTTGAGCAGACTTGTTGAAGTCTTCGGGCTTGAGGCCCAGCACGTCATGCACAAAGGAGCTGAAGTCGATAACCTTGGCAGCAAAGGCCTGGGCTTCCACCGTAGAGAAATCCTTATCCAGAATTTCGGGATAGTGGTGCTTGAGGTGACCGGCGCAGCTTGCGCACAGTGTAATGATGTAGTCGTAGTTGCCACCACGGAATGCGGCGATGTTCTGCTTGGCCACATCCATGGAGGTTTTGCGCTGGCCCATCATTTCCAGCGGCAGACCGCAGCACGACTGTTCCATGGGGAAGTCCACTGCTACGTTCTTGGCAGCCAGAATCTTGATGCAGGCTTCCAGTTCTTCGGGGTAGATGAAGTCCTGGGCGCAACCGCTGAAGATAGCCACGCGGAAGGAGGGGTTCTGCACCTTGGGGGCCAGATCGGGCCAACGGTCGCGGAAGGACTTGTTGGCAATGGCGGGCAGAGCCTTGAAGTTGTGCTTGCCAAGGAACACGGCAGGCAAATGGCGCTGGAACTGCGCACCGCGCGTGAAAGGCTTCTGGGCGAAGCTGGCGAACTTGAGCAGCTTATGGAAGAGCTTGCGGTTCTTCATCACGGCAGAAAGCAGATTGGCTTCAATGGGAGCGCCCTGTTCCACGTTGAGGCGCGAGCGCACTTCGCGGATAAGCCGCGGCAGGTCAATGCCGCCAGCGCAAACATTGGCGCAAGATTCGCAACCCATGCAGTTCTGGCTGAGAATACGCGCACGGTCTTTGCCATGGAAAAAGTAGGTAAGGATCAGGCCGATGGCGCCAATGTAGATGTAGCCCATCTTATGGCCACCCACCAGACGGTACACCGGGCACACGTTGGCGCAAGCGCCGCAACGCACGCAGCGGAACACCTGCGAGAACAGGGGATCCTTGGCGATTTCTGTACGACCGTTATCAAGGAAGATAACGTGCAGAATCTTTTTATTGTCGTCATTGGCTGCGCAGGGGCCTGCGCCGCACATCCAGGTAACATAGGAGGTAAGACGCTGGGCCGTGGCGTTGCGGGGCAACACCTGCAAGGCCACCAGGGCGTCGTCCAGCTTGGCTACCAGCTTGTCCAGACCGGCAATGGCAACGTGGACGCGCGGCAAGGTGGTAACCATGCGGGCGTTACCTTCGTTGGTAACGGTAGAAATGGCACCGTTTTCAGCCACGGCAAAGTTACAGCCGCTCACGCCCATGTCGGCGGCAATAAACTTGCGGCGCAACTGCACGCGGGCCACCTTGACCAGACGCTGCACGTCCGAATCCTGCTTTACGCCAGTGGCCTTGGTGAAGTCATCCGCCACCTGATAGCGTGAAAGGTGGATGGCGGGCATAACCATGTGCGAGGGACCTTCATGGCGCAACTGGATAATCCATTCGCCAAGGTCGGTTTCGTCCACGATCAGGCCGTTGCCTTCCAGCGCGGTGTTCAGCCCAATTTCTTCGGCGGTCATGGACTTGGACTTGACCACCTTCTTCACTTTATTTTCTTTGGCAATGCGAACGATAATATCATTCGCCTCGGCAGCGGTGGCGGCACGATGCACATGCACGCCGCGCTTTTCAGCCTCGGCCTTAAACTGCTCAAACAGCTCTTCCATGTGCTGACAGGCGTAATCCTTGGCGTCAGCAATCTGCTTGATAAGCGCTTTTTCGTCCACTTCCTTGAACACGGCTTCGCGGTTGGCGCGGTAGGCCACAGCAAAGGTATCAAGGGTGCGACGCAAAAATTCGTCGTTCAGGGCTTCGTCCAGTTCCTTATGGTATCCCGATGAGCTCTTGAGGGCGTCATGCATGGGTTAGTCCTCCAGCAAAATGATATGCAGTTGAAGCGGCCCATGTACGCCCACGGCAGCCACGCGCTCGATATCGGCGGTACGGCTGGGGCCTGTCACCAGAGTGGTGTAGGTGGCAGTGCCTTCATTCATGCGCTCACGCATCAACTGGGCGACCGACGGCAGGTCAGGGTAAATGGTGGACTTGCGCAGCATAATTACAGAAACTTCTGAAATCATGCCCGTAAGGCGCACATCTTCGCTATCCGTATTGAGCATGCAGGTGCCACTGGCGGCAACGCCCAGCTCGGCAGAGGAAACGCCCACATCAATACCGGCAAGATAGTTGCGCAGCCCTTCACGGATGCACAAAAAGCCTTTTTCTTCGCAGGCAGCAGCCAGTGCAGCAAAATCTTCATCGCTCAGCTGCGGCGCGGCAACCACACGCTTAACACGGGTGGGAACATTGTTGGGGCCAAGCGGGCCCTGCTCGGTGCCGGGTTCGTCAGCCAAAAGTTCGGCAGGAGCCTTATTGGCGCAAACGTCCACAACATACTGCAAAGCGGCTGCCATGTTGGGCACTTCCTGCACCACGGCGGTTACTGCCGCAGCCTTGGCGGAAAAGGATTCTACCAATTCCTGATTTATCATAAACAACTCCTTTTTCAAAACACGCCGTGTTCACAATCCATGCAGCATCGCCGCGAAATTTGTTGCAGTAGGCCGCACCAGCCCGTTGGCGTCGTTAGCGCTGATTTTTTCTGCGAACGGCGTAATACGCCCAGAACATACCAAATAGAGCCCTCGGTTCCACAGATGGGCTTTCTGGCAGAGAACCACCAAGGGCAGAGAGCGCGGCAGAGCAAAGCTGGCCCCGCCGCGCTCACAGGCTATTTCAGACTTTCAGCGTACAGCTCGATGGTGTGCTTGACACGAACCGAGTCGTGATTGTGCGAGAGCACATCTTCAAGCTGCATCATGCAAGCCGGGCAGCCCGCAGCAACAATCTTGGCACCGGAAGCCACCACATTGTTGCGCTTACGCTGACCAATCTTGCGCGAATAGTCATAGTGGAAGAGGTTGAATGAGCCGCCGCAACCGCAGCAACGGTCAGCCTCCGCCATTTCCGTAACCTTGTAGGCCGGATTGGCGGCAATGACGCTGCGGGGCTGGCTGACAACGCCCAACGACTTCTTGAGGTGGCAAGAGTCGTGGTAGGTCACGCTGACCGCATTGTCCTGGGCCTTTTCGGCAGGCTGCACCTTGAGCACATCAACGAGGAAGGCATTGATATCCATTGCCTTTGCGGCAATTTCTTCAATCTTGCGCTTCTCGACAGAGCCCAAACGGTGCGCATAGCGGGGCCACAGTTCCTTGACCGTAGAGGTGCAGGAACCGCAGGGGCTGAGGATATAGTCGAAGTCGCCGTTTTTAAGGGCTTCCACGTTCACGCGCATCTGCTCCACCATGCCCTTGGCATCGCCGGACGAAAGCGCGGGGATACCACAGCAGGTGAGGTTTTTGGGCATGAACACAGCCACGTTATGGTAACGCAGTACCTTCAGGCAGGCTTCTGCCATCTCGGTATACATTTTGTCGCCCACGCAGCCGGGGAAGAACGCCACCTTGAGTCCGCCAGCGCGGCGGGGCTCATCCAGCGCGCCATAGATGGCGTGCAGGGGCTTTTTTGCCAGGGGATGAATGTGGCGATCGCCCAACATAAAGTTGAGCAGGGGCGCACACACGGTACCCTGCGCGTCGTTGCTCGAGCCAAAAACAAGGCCCTGCATGGGCGCGCCAACGCGCATGGCGAAGTTGAAGAGGCCCGGCTTGGTCAGAAGCGAGCGGAAAATCATCTTCTTGACCGGGTGCAGACCAATGAACTCGTTTACGATTTCACGGGCTTCCATGAAGACGTCCATAATCTGGACGCCGGGCGGGCAAGACGCCTGACAGGAACCGCACAAAAGGCAGCGGCCCAGTTTTTCGGCTACAGCCGCAGGGTCCTTGATCATTTCATGGGCCAGGTTATCAATAAGGGCCAGTTTGCCGCGGGCCACGTCAGCTTCCATACCGGTGGCGCCGAACATGGGGCACACGGCCTGGCACATGCCGCATTTCATGCAGGCAGTGATCCTGTCGTCCAGGGCCATAAGCCGCTGGGCCAGTTCGTGCATAGTACTCATGAAACGCTCCTGGAGCGGTTGAAATTTTGCTCTTGTCCGGCAGCGCCCGTTTTTGGCGGGCAGCCCCCGGAAGAGACAAGGGCCATAGACCCCTGCCCCTGCACTGCCAAAGTGAACTGCCTAGATGCCCACCAGCTTGGTGGAATTGAGCAATCCCTTGGGATCAAGAGCCCGGCGCAGCCGCTGCGAGAACAGAATGGTGCCGCGAGAGGTTTCCTTTTCCATCCACTTGGACTTGGCTGTACCGATGCCATGCTCGCCGGAAAGCGTGCCCTTCAGCTTGATAGCCGTATCGAACATTTCGTCGATGGCTTCTTCCACGCGCTTGAACTCGTCGGCATCGCGCTTGTCGCACAAGAAGGTGGGGTGCAGGTTGCCGTCGCCAGCGTGACCAAAAGTACCCACTTCAAGGCGGTACTTGGTCGCGATCTCGTTAACGGCCTTAACCATGGCAGGAATCTGCGAGCGCGGCACGGTGGCGTCTTCAAGCACAGTGGTGGGACGGGCACGGGCCAGCACGGGCAGGGCCATGCGGCGGGCTTCCCACAGCTTGAACTTTTCAGCGGCGTCCTTGGGCACATGCACGGCGGTGGCGCGGTTGGCCTTCAGCACTTTTTCAACGGCTTCGGCGTCGTCAGCAACTTGAGCGGGGTGACCATCCACTTCGATCAGCAGGATGGCACCAGCTTCGCGCGGCAGACCAGCCTTGGTGAAGTCGTCCACGCGCACGATGGTGTTGTTGTCAAGAAATTCAAGAGTACACGGAACAACGTGGGCGGCAATAATGCCAGCCACGGCATCGGCGGCGTCCTGCATGTCAGAGAACACAGCCATCAGAGCCTTGGAGGCCTTGGGCGGCGGCACAAGCTTGAGGATGGCTTCGGAGATAACGCCCAGCGTACCTTCAGACTGCACCATCATGCCGGCGAGGTTGTAACCGGTAACGCACTTGACCGTGCGCGAACCGGATTTGACCACTTCACCGGTGGCGTCGAAAAATTCGATGCCCATGAGGTAATCCTTGGTAACGCCATACTTGAGGCCGCGCAGGCCACCGGCGTTTTCAGCAATGTTACCGGCAAGGGTAGACACAGCCTGAGAGCCCGGATCCGGGGGGTAGAAAAGGTTTTTCTTGGCAACGGTGGCGGCAAATTCAGCGGTCACAACGCCGGGTTCGACCACTGCGTAGAGGTCGTCGGAATTGATTTCGATGATACGGTTCAGCCCGGTAGTCAGAATAACCACAGTTTCAGACTTGTCCGGGATGGTGCCACCAGAAAGGTTGGTTCCCGCACCGCGCACGGTCATGGGAATGCCATTGTCATACAGCTTTTTTACACACTGCCCAAGCTGCTCCTTGGTGGTAGGACGTACTACCAGAGAAGGCATGACAGGCGGCAGCACCGCCGAATCATACGAGTAGCTCATGCGGTCGGCTTCGGAACTGAACACGTTTTCCTTGCCGATCATGTCTTCAAAATCCTTAATCAACGCCTGGCTTGCCATAAGGCCTCCTTAAAAGTCCGTCTTCAACGTCTTTATGGTAAGGCACAGACCTCGCGCCCCTTGCGCGGGCCTGACAGATTTGGATTCCCATACGGTTGTTTGAACAGTCGGTCAACTTTTTTACGAGAATGAAGACGTATAGCGTTGTTTGACAAGTTTGCAAAGGGCACAAGCCAAAAAACTTTGGTATCACAGTCTGACCTTTCCGATATGAAACTGCCAACTAACCTCGCTCTGATGTCGATTTCAAAAATTCAGCTTTAATGTAATCCAAGTCGTTTTAGATAGTTAAGCATTAACCTTGGAATTGTGAAGTCAGGCTGGCAGCGACATCTCCACCCTTTTGGCGGGATAAATTTTTTAAAAAAATCTCTGTCGCCGTTAAAAAAATTTACCGAACTCAAACGTCGCGTGAACGACATATGGTAGGAGAAGATGGGGGGGAGGAGTCGCCTATGCGACCTTAACTGATCGAATTTGGCGAATTGTGGGGCGCGGCGGTGCCGACGGCACCGCCGCACAGTGAAAAACATGCTCTGCGGTTTCTGCCAAGAGTGGCAAGCGTTGGGGTGACTAGCAATAAAAATTATTAATTTTAGCTAGTTAGTCAGTATTTGGCTTTTTAGCCGCATTTCTCTTCCAAAAGAAAAAATGCCCCAGGGCCATGCCACCGTGTCCAACGGCGTAGGCCATCAACAACCATACAAAGAGGCTATGCGCACTTGCCGCAGTTTGTGACGCATGCCCCATCTGCCAGGTGCGGAACCACCACAGCCCCGTGAGCAGGGACATGCTCAAAGCCCCCATGCCCAGCCCCTGCACAACACAGGCTAACCCCTTGGGACGCGGAGGAATGATGAGCTTGCCGCTGCGGATGGCAGCAACGTCCTTGCCAAGCTGCCCCATGTCGCCCCACAAATAGGGGAAATAATTACGTGGCCCGCGCATGCCAAGCCCAAAGGTCACAAGCGCAAGGCCAAACATGCTCAGCACAAGCCCCACCATAATGTGAACCATGCCAAGGCCAAACAATTGCGTCAGCACCTGTACCACGATCAGACTGATCACAAGAGCGTGCAAAAATCTCAAAACAGGAGGCTGAAAAAAACCGAGAAAACGCCACAACAACCCCAACTGGGTTTTCAGCATTGCGCCCAGACCCATATCGTCGCCCCCTGTTTTTCAGATTATCAACTACGGCGGCACGCTAACGCGCCGATGACATCATTCCTGAAAAAAACAAGCGCCGCCCCAAGGGGCGGCGCAACAGATCTAATGGTGGCACGAGCATGAAAGCATGTGCGCCATCTTTTCTTTCTTGGTTCGCAAGTAATTTTCATTTTCCGGGCAGGCTTCCATTTCAATAGGCACCCGCTCCACAATCTCTATGCCGTAGCCAGAAAGCCCCACGATCTTTTTGGGGTTGTTGGTGAGCAAACGGATTTTATGAATGCCCAAATCAACAAGCATCTGAGCGCCGGTGCCGTAGTCGCGCAAATCCGGGGGAAAGCCCAGCTTGCGGTTGGCTTCAACCGTGTCGTAGCCCTGATCCTGCAAGGCATAGGCCTTGATTTTGTTAGCAAGCCCGATTCCGCGCCCTTCCTGGCGCATATACAGCAGCGCGCCGCGCCCTTCTTTTTCAATCTGGCGCAGAGCAGCGCCCAACTGACCGCCGCAATCACAACGCAACGACCCCAGGGCATCGCCCGTAAGGCATTCGCTGTGAATACGGGTCAGCACCGGCTCAGAGGTAGACAAATCGCCCTTGATGAGCGCCAGGTGGGTACCGGGTTCGTTTTCACTTTCGTAGGCAATAACCGAAAAATCACCAAACTGCGTGGGCAGATGGGCCTGCGCCACACGGCGCACAGAAACCTGACCCCGGTCAAGGCGGTAACGGATAAGATCTTTGACTGCGGCAATCTTGAGCCCGTGCTCTTCGGCAAAGACCTCAAGATCGGGCATACGGGCCATGGTGCCGTCGTCGCGCATGATTTCGCAGATAACCGAAGCAGGTTTGAGCCCTGCGAGACGAGAAAGATCCACGCCGCCTTCAGTTTGTCCGGCACGTGAAAGCACGCCGCCAGCCTTGGCGCGCAAGGGGAAGATATGCCCAGGGGTCACCAGATCATCAGGGCGCACATTATCCGCCACGGCAGCCAGAATGGTGGTGGCGCGGTCGGCGGCAGATATGCCCGTGGTCACGCCGTCGCGGGCTTCGATGGAAATGGTAAAATTGGTGCCAAAGCGTGAACCGTTGCGCTGGGTCATCAGGGGCAACTGCAACCGATCAATGATGTCGGGAGCCATGGGCAGACAAATCAGACCCCTGCCGTACTTAGCCATAAAGTTGATGGCTTCCGGGGTCACATGCTCGGCGGCCATGGTGAGGTCGCCTTCATTCTCGCGGCCTTCGTCATCTACCAGAATGATCATCTTGCCCTGCCGGATGTCGGCAATGGCCTCTTCAATACTGCACAGTGGCATGTTGCTTCCTTCATTGCCCGCCAGGGGCGTGATTTTTTTTACTTGCGCTAAAGTTAGGTACGCTGGCCTGTTCTGTCAACCACAGGTCAGCCATACGCACGGTGTCTTTTACCCGCGCGCAGCAACAAAAACAGCGCCCTTTTGGGCAAAAAAACGGCTTGCGCGCTAGCGCGCTGCAGTGGGTTTAAGCCCCACCTCTGCCAGCAGATCCCTGACAGTTCTGCCAAACAAGAACGGCAGCATGGATGCAGGCACGCCCGCGCGCTCAACGCATATCTCGCGAAAAGCCGCATCCATGCGCGCGGCTTCACCCAGTTCCGCCACGGCCTGTTCGCGTTCTGTGCCTTCCAGCGGTGCCTGTTCGCCATAGTGCTCCACTGCCAGCCCCTGCCCTTCGGGCGGGAAAAACCCCAGCCGGTCTGCCATTTCAAGCACGGCCCGCACTGAAACCTGCTCTTCATGCGCGCTCACCAAATCTGGCAGCAAGCCCACGGTTGCCTTGCTCACCCCTGAAAAACCGGGGATCCCCTCGGCAAGGGCATTCAGCGCCGCATAGCGCCCCAGATGCGGCGCGCCTGCAAGCAGAGCTTCCAGCGGCCCGGTATCCATGCAAAAGAGAGCCTCACACTGCGCCGGACGTTGCTGATAAATGCCACAGCCAACGCCTTCTTGATAATAACGGCAACGCCAGGGGTGTACCCTGCCCCCCGGCCCGGCAATCTTGATGCGCTCACCTTCCAGAGGGCGCAAAGCCTTGCGCGCATCGTCCCGCGTCCATTCCCCGGCACGCAGGCAAACCAGCGATTCAAGAGTCAACGTGCCCGAAACCAGCAAGGCGATATCTTGCAGCATCAGGGTCGGGCCGCCACGCAGACAGCAGGTGCCGCAGCGGCGGCACGAAGGGGCCTCGCCAGAGCCAGGCGACATGGCTGAAAAAGGTGAATTTTGCATGCTCATATATTCTCCAAGGCAATTCAGAGCGCGTCAAGGCAATGGATGCCCATTCACCGCGCCACCTGCCGGTTCTGCTTAAAACGCCCGTCCATGTCTGTCAGCCTCGCCCGTCTGCATGCCAAAAGGCAGATAACGCCAACGCGGAGCCGCATGGAAACCCTCAAAAAATCAAGAAACGAACCGCCACGGCACACAACCAGAGTGCCAGGCCTCCACACATGGCGCTATAGCGCAAGAGTTCGCAAAGCGCTAGCAGGCGTTGATGTTCCCAGGGAGATGCTTCGCCCTGTTCCGGCCCAAGCCAGGGTTTTGGCGTGAACGTGCCAAAGTAGACGGATGGCCCGCCCATGCGCGCGCCGCACAGCCAGGCGCAGGCCGTCATGGACCAGCCGGAATTGGGGCTGGGCATGCCCACGGCCTGTTGCGCCACCGCACGCAAGCCGGGCCAGCGGCCTTGCCACATCTGCCGGGGATACAGCCACCCGGGGAACAAACGGCGCAGCCCTGCCCGCGAAAAAAGTTTGCTGTCCGAACAGCCGCCCCGCCGCAACACTTTTGCGACGCTGTTAGCAAGCGCTGCCGCGCAAGCGGACAAACGGGCGGGAACGTAAGCCAGCACGTCGTCACAACGTGCCCCGGCCCAACCCAGCCAGCGCCACTTTTCAGTAACATAGCCCCACATGGAATCGGTGGTACTCACGGCCTTATAACACCACATGGCCACAGGCCCGCCCACCAACAGCCAGAAAAAGGGGGCCATAAAGGCATCCGTAAGATTTTCAGAAAGCGTGTCTGCGAGGGTTTTGCGCATGAGGGGGCGATCCATGGTGGACGTGTCGCGGCTTACCAGCCACGAGAGCGCCTCGCGCGCGGCAGGCTCATCATAATGCTCCACCCGGCGTAGCACCTCCCGCCCGGTGTGCAGCAGACTGCCCATGGCAAGCCCGGCCCACGCCAGATATAGCGCCAGCAACGCCCCGACCACGGGCAGGGAAACCAGCCCCCACGCCGCCAGCCCCGTCACCGCAACCAGCAGCAGCAACGCCAGCACGCCGACCAGCCGTCCGCGCAGACGCTCGGCTTCGGGGCCACCGCCGCGCATAAAACGCCGCGCCGGGGCTTCCAGCCAGTTCAGCAGCTTGCCCACAGCGCAGACAGGATGCCGCCAAGGCAGATCAGGATCGCCCAGCCAAAGGTCAAAAACAAGGGCGACGGGCGCGAGCCACCAGCATTCCCACACGGAATAGGGGAATAACTGCGCCAAGTTCATGCCCAATCCTCCATCAGGCCCGTGCGGGCAAGCGCCATATACAGCACAATGCCCGCCGATGTGGAAAGGTTGAGACTGCGCACGCGGCCCTCAATCATGGGGATACGTATCCGGTGCGGCGAAAGAGCCAGAATTTCCTGTGGCAGGCCGCGCGTTT
>QKDT01000015.1 GCA_003251995.1 Desulfovibrio desulfuricans | reverse complement strand
CCTCAGGGGCACGCAGATCAGTACGCTGCCTGACAACCTGGTAGTGGGCGGCTACCTCGACCTCAGGGGCACGCAGATCAGTACGCTGCCTGACAACCTGGTAGTGGGCGGCTCCCTCGACCTCATGGGCACGCAGATCAGTACGCTGCCTGACAACCTGGTAGTGGGCGGCTACCTCGACCTCAGGGGCACGCAG
Source organism: Desulfovibrio desulfuricans (assembly GCA_003251995.1). Lineage (GTDB taxonomy): Bacteria > Desulfobacterota > Desulfovibrionia > Desulfovibrionales > Desulfovibrionaceae > Desulfovibrio > Desulfovibrio desulfuricans_B. The sequence goes on along the minus strand of QKDT01000015.1, from coordinate 43,379 downwards.
ATCAGTACGCTGCCTGACAACCTGGTAGTGGGCTGCTCCCTCGACCTCAGCGGCACGCAGATCAGTACGCTGCCTGACAACCTGGTAGTGGGCGGCTCCCTCTACCTCAGCGGCACGCAGATCAGTGACAGTGATGCAGAAAAAATCAGATCAAAATCATTTCCAGAAGATTTTATCCTTTCGTGGCAGGGTGGTAAATACGTAAGTGCTGACGGCATTTTTTCCGAAGTTGTTTCGCACAAAGGCAACGTCTACCGAACGCGCCAAATTGGCAAGGAGAGCGTTGAATATCTCGTCACAGACAGCAAGGGGAAGTGGGCGCATGGCGTCACACTGGAAGCTGCCAGGGCTGATCTGGTATACAAAATAGGCAGCCGCGACAAGAGCCAATACGCAGACCTCACCATGGACAGCGTGTTGCCTTTTGAAAAAGCGATTGAAGCCTACCGCGTTATTACCGGGGCATGTTCCGCAGGCACGCGCGGATTTGTTGAACGCCTCACTGCCGTGAAGGAACAGTACAGCATCCGCGAAATATGCGAACTGACCAAGGGACAATTCGGCGGAAGTGATTTTGCGCAGTTTTTTGCGAAGTAGAAGATATGGGCCGGGGGCGTTGTGCTCCCGGCTTTTTCGTTGGGAATTGTGGGCCGGGGGCAAAGGTGAATGCAGCGCACTTGCTAGCGTGTGCGCGGTGCTTATGACACCAGCCTTGTCGGACGCGACCCGTTGCCCACGGCATCCACAAGGCCCAAACAACAACATGGGGGACATATGACACAGGAACAACTCAAGCTCTTTTACGAGATTTTGGAAACGAAAAATTCTTGGGGCAAGAACGAGATCAAAACTTTGCTCCTTGAAATCGCGTCAGGCATCAGAACGCGCAAATAGCCGCACAACAACATGGGGGTACGCCATGAGTCTTACAACCGAACAGGCAGCAAAGGTTATCCCGTTTACGTCCGAATCATGCGACTTCAACGATCTGTCCCGGCTGCGTGACGAGAACGCCGAGCTCCGCGCACAGCTTGAGGCCTCCAAGGAATACGGCGAGCGCATCCGCCAGCACGTTGAGCGGTGCGAAATAAACATGGAGCAGCTTACTCCCGGCGACTATGTGCTGTTCACCAACGGCGATTGGGTGAGCATGGCAACAGCTCAGCGGGCCATACACAAGGCAGAGGTAGATTCCCTTGAGGGCCAGACGGCAATCGCTGTAACCGTGCACAAGGTCTGCACAGAATACGAGGTGCGGTGATGGCAACAATGCGATTCAACACTACCAAGCGCCGTTTGCGGCCCATCAAGTGCGTGTTCAAGTTCATGGGCAGGCCCGCAGTGATTGCATGGTGCATGACGATGGAAGAAGTTGTTCAGGCTTTTAACGCGGCAAGGGGTAGTGGTATTTATGTCGCATAAAACACCGATGACAATGGACGAGGTTGCGCAGGCGTTCCAGAAGGCAAGGGGGGCGTGATGGCTGATATAGACAAAATAGAAGAGCTACAATCAAAAAATTGCGATCTAACAATTCTTGTTCGTGAAATGAAAACAGCTCTAATAAGCGCACTCAATCCATTGGAAATATTGTTTGGTTATTATGACTTTCCAGACAATTTTCATGTAATTGAAGAAGTGAAATCCGCCATCAGCAAGGCCGAGGGCAAGGCATGACCAGCGTAACCCGCACGGACATACGCGCCGCCTGCGCCCATGTTGACGCCGCAGTGTACCAGCGCCGCGACAAACAGCGCAGGTACATGCTGGTCTACTACGCCGATACACAGGCATGGTGCAAGGAGCGCGGCATATGCCAGCGGTGCCGCAATGAGCCTGCCGAGCCGGGCCGGTCACTGTGCTGGGTATGCCGTATGGACAACAATCAGCGCAGGAGTGGTGCACAGCAAGCGCCGAGGAGGTAGTTATGTGCCGCCATGTCGCAGACTGCCCAACGGCGGGGCCGGGGTGTGCTGAATATAACCAAAAGGAGTAGGCAATGGACAAGCTTACGCACTGGAAAACGTACTGCAATCCTGACTATCTCGGCGCATACGCTTTCCAGCCCGGTGAAGAAAAAATTCTCACCATCAAAAACGTGGTGCGCGAATTTGTGCAGATGGGCGGAGGTAAGGGAGAGGAATGCACCGTCGCGCACTTCGCGGAGCGTGAGAAGCCTATGGTCATAAATCGCACTAACTGCAAAACAATCACAAAGCTGTACGCCACGCCATACATTGAGCAGTGGGTTGGAAAGCACATCCGCGTGTATGTCACCAAAACAAAGCTCAAGGGCGAAGAGGTGGACTGCCTGCGCATTCGACCCGAAATCCCGCAAGTAACACTGCCTGAACTTACGCCGGAACACCCCAAGTGGGCCGGGGCTGTCAAGGCAATCCGCGAAGGTACAAACACCATTGACGGCATACGCAAATATTTCAGCGTTGCGCCGGACATGGCAAAAATGCTCATAGAAGAGGCGCAAAGTGCCTAGGCGTGGATTCATCACAGCGTCCACGTTCCCCGACTTGATGACGCACGGTAAAGGAAAAGAAGCGTTTGGAAAAACTGCCATGCGACACATTGAGCAGCTTGCACTTGATCTGCTCGATGCAGACCGTGACGATGAAATAACCGCAGAATCGCTTGAGTGGGGAAAAGAGCAGGAAGACAACGCACGGTTTGTCTACGCTGGGCTAACACTTGCAGACGTCCGCGAGTCCGGCTTTGGAGTGAGTAAAGAATTGCCCTATGTTGGGGGCACTATGGACGGCCTTGTTGGGCCAGATGGCGGAATTGAAATTAAATGCCCGCGCAGCTCACAGAAGCATCTTTTCCACTTCGATGAACACTGCGCAGAATATGAATACCAGGTGCAAGGCTACCTATGGATATTCGGGCTAAAGTGGATTGACTTCATCAGCTACGACCCCCGCTGCCCTGCGCAATACCAACTTATGATCAAGCGCGTTGAACCGAATGCCGGAATCATCGGCGCGTTACAGGAACGTTGCAAACTGGCGCACGCAAAAGCCATTGAACTTGTAAATAGCGTAAGGAGCGCAAATGCTCAATAAAGTGCAGATAATAGGCAGGCTCGGTAAAGACCCAGAGCTTCGTTACACGCAGTCAGGTTCGCCAGTGTGCAGCTTTTCTGTCGCTACAGACGAAAGTTACACCGGGCAGGATGGCAACAAAGTTGATCGTGTTGAGTGGCATAAAATATCATGCTTCCAGCGTCAGGCTGAAAACTGCGCAAACTTCCTCAAAAAAGGCAGCCTTGTGTATGTCGAAGGGAGCCTCGCAACTCGCAAATACCAAGACCAACAAGGCCAAGACCGCTATGTGACAGAGATCAAAGCCCAGCGCGTGCAGTTCCTTGACCGCAAGGGTGATGGACAGGGCGGCGCAGACCAGCCGCAGGGCGCACCACGGCAGCAGCCAGCGGCAAGGGGCAATGCCCAGAGGCAGCAGCCGCCACAGGCTCAAGACGACTTAGGCCCTCGCTTTCCTTCAGAAGCCTCCAACATGGAAGACGTGCCTTTTAATTAGGAGGGCAGCATGACACCTCCCGTAAAAACATGCTTCAAATGTGGCCAAGAAAAACCCATCACAGAATTTTATAAACATCCCCAAATGGGGGATGGATACCTTGGCAAGTGCAAAGAATGCACAAGGACAGATACTAGAGTAAACCGTTGCGCAAAAGTTGATTATTACCGCGAATACGACAGAAATCGTGGCAGCAGAATGACCAATGAAGACTTGCGAAGGCAACGCACAAGGCATCCAGAGTGGGTAAAGGCCACAGAGCGGTGCGCAATGCGCTAAGAAATGGAACGCTACATAAAAAGCCCTGCGAAATTTGCGGGGCTTCTTTTGTTCATGCGCACCACCCTGATTACTCCAAACCGCTTGAGGTAATTTGGCTCTGTCCACTTCACCACAGGCAAGTTCATGCGCAAATGGCAGCTTAACACCCTCCCCCACATTCACCCCATACGACAGGCGGCATCTGGATGGTGTCGCCTGAAATTGTGGAGTGACCAGAATTGTGCATAAACGGCGATAATGCCGCAAATTTTAGCCATGAATGGTATGGAGTACGGAAATGACTGCCCACAAGTTTGAGCCGGATCAGCTTGTTCTGGTGCGCATGCACCACACAGAAGAATGGCGATTACACCATTACAGCCACGAGTCCGCAGATATGCATGTGTGTGGAGCAATAGCATGGCGTTTTTGCATCCCCTACACCCCGGAAACCGCGCACCTCCTCGGCACGTCGCAGCCCTACGAGCCGCCCAAGCCGCCGCAGGAATACGAGTGGGGGCAGAAGGTGGAGGTACTGTGGGGAAGTGAATGGCGTAAAGCTATTTTTATAGACGATGCTGGGGACATCGTTTCGCAACCTGTCGTAGTGCTGATTTTGGGGAATGCTGATTCCGACTGCGTTGAGCGACATGAAATCCGCCCCCTTCCCGACGACACCGCCGACAATGCTGACGATTAACCGCGCAGAGCAATATGTGCGCTGGATGTTTAAGGTGCGCGGCGTTGGCGTTGCCTTCATGTTCTGTTGGAATCGCCCGCTAGGCTGCATAACTCTGGATGGACAGTATCGGCGGTTTTTCTGCGGCAAAGAACGTGGGGAAAGGCTGACTTTTTACTCACTATGCATCCTGCCATTTTCAATCACGATAGCGAAACGCGCCGCCCACTGAGGCGGCTTTCTTATTCTCGCGCTGCACGCCGTGGCGACCCGGTTAAAGGTTGAAGGAACATCCATCAACAAATATCCGGGGCATCGGTAGAACGGCGTCCCCCAATCCCGTGTCGTCGTTGCATGTGGCACGGGTACATTTTTCTCAGCCATGACCTCACACGGTGGGCCGCGCATACCGAAAACGCGGGGAGATTTTATGAGTGATCTGCAAATGAAAAAGCTTCCTCCAGACACGCTGACCGTCATTATTCGTGACGACTCGCCAATGGTATATTGCAACGATTCGCCATCATTCCGCACCGTGCGTATCTCTCTGACAAGTGAGCAGATGGAAGCAATAATGTTCCGCAACGGGCATGAATCAATCAGCATGGCGATCATCGAGGAGGCCAGCAAATGAGCGACACCCCTGAAATGTATGCATGCTGTGATTGTGAATTTGATGGTATAGATGCTTGCCTGCTCAGTGAGATACAGAAGATTGAGATAGGCTCAAGAAGTGGCATGCTACTGAATGGGCTCATACATCATTTCGCAATATATGGCCTTGTGGAATATGAAGCCTATCCTTGCCGTTATCCTAATAAGCCATTGTGTGTCGTTTGGCCCACTGAAAAGCTATTAAACAATCCAATTGTTCCATTGCGCTACAAAAATGGAAGGAATTCTATGCTGGAAAACATCAGCATACTTGAGGCCCGCGCCGAGAAGGCAGAGGCCGAGAACGTGCGGCTGCAACAGCGCGTGAACGAGCTGCTTTCCGAGGAACTGACAGACGGAGCAGTGCGGGAACGCATCCAGTTACGCTTCAACATGCACGAGGTTTCTCAGGATAATGCGCGGCTGACCAAAATGGTGGATTGGCTGGCTGAGCGGTGCGCTGTTCATTGTAGTGACAAATGCACTGATGACGCAAATTGCAGCATATCACATTGCCTAATGCAGCATTGCAGGCACACCAACGCCTATGAATGGAAAGAAGCCGCCCGCCGGGCCGTGGCTGATAGCGAGGTGAAGGGATGAAATTTAAAACAGTGTTCCGATGGGACAGTGACAACAAAGTTCTGCGCTTGTTTCGCATGATGTGGTGCGTGGGTACTGTTGGTGACGGCAACGGTTATTCAGCAAAAATCACAGTGGCTCTCGCTCCACGATTTTTTATGTGGAGGAAAGAGTTCTACAGCTACTGCCTCACGATTGCTGGCCTGCGTGTGCATTTCGCAAAAAACTTTGGCGGTATTTATGTGTAGCCGGGCCGTGGCTGCGGGGGAGGGATAACGATGTCTGCCATCCGTCAAGCCTCGTTGCCCGGTTATGACCTGGGCGACTACATCCGCGAGAGCATAGATTTCCTGCGCCAGAATGAACCGCCAGAAGGATATTTCGTGGGGTTCAGTGGCGGCAAGGACAGCATTACTACACTGCAACTGTGCAGGCTGGCGGGTGTGAGGCATCAGGCGTTTTACACGTATACCACCATCGACCCGCCAGAAGTTGTGAAGTTCATACGGGCACACTATCCGCAAGTGCAATGGATGAGACCAGCAAAGAGTTTTTTTCGCTTGTGTTGCGAAAAAAACCCCCCCCTGCGCATGCAGCGTTGGTGCTGCGACCATATCAAGGAGAAACCAAGCTGGCATGTTCCGCTTGAAAGCCGATTGTTTGGCATCAGGGCAGAGGAAAGTGCTGGGCGTGCAGAACGTGGCCGCATCAATGTGCGCGTTATTCGCAAAGGGCGCGGAAAAGAGCAGAAGGGCCGCAAGGTTCACATCCACTATCACCCAATATTTCAGTGGCCTGAATGGGCAGTATGGGAATTTATCGAGGCATATGGCCTGCCATATCCATCACTGTACGATGAAGGCTTTCACCGCGTGGGCTGCATATGCTGCCCGTACAGTTTTGGCAAAACACCTGGGGCCGTTATGCAGCGGGCAATCTCAATGCAAAAGTGGCCCGGACAGTGGAAGGCATTTGAACATGCCGTCAAGCGTTGGTGGAAAAAGAAGCGTATCGAAGGCTGTAAGAATCCAGCAGGTGAAACAGCCGAAACATACTGGCAAGCCTACCTAAACGGCTTTGAAAAATAAGGAGCACCAGCCATGCCAGAAGTAATCTTGCCCTGCCCTGCATGTGGCAGCGATATTATAGAAATAGATTGGGACAACGGCGTTTATTGTATGAAGTGCCAACGTTGTAGTGTTGGCGGTCCGTGCTTTAGTGATGATGATCCAATAGAAGCCGCCATCGCCGCCTGGAACGCCCTTCCCCGCTCTCTGCCGTGGACAACGGAGCCGCCGAAGGTGGCAGGTAAATATTGGTGGCGACCTGTTGGTAAAAAAATTGGGCGCATACGTGAGGTTTATTCACGCAATGGCAATCTTGGATACATAGATTCAAACGACTTTTTTGTTACTTGCCTAACAGTTGGAGAATGGGCTGGCCCCATTGCGCCACCCATCGGCTAACGGCGCACCCTGCGGCCCAAAGCCCGTTTACGATCATAAAAACGAAAAAGTGAGACGATATGCCTATACCTATTCCAAGCGCCCAGCAGATGAAGGCAAAACTCGCCTTGGTCATCATTGAAGCATCCATTGCCCCTTTGCTGTTATATATGACGGACAAGAAAGCAACCGACCAGATAGCCAAGATCAGCAAGTGGGCTATCCAGTGCCTTGATATAGTTAACCAGAAAAAGATGGTCAGCGGAGCGCGGCGCGATCTTGAAAGCGCATTTTCACGGCTGGCTCCATACATCGATGAAGTAAGGGGCATGAGCAAAGAAGACGAGTTCCGGCGCTGGGCCGAAATATTCTTCGTCGGCCTTATCCTGTCCTACGATGCGCAGGCCACATGCCCAATCTACGGCAAGTCCCGCGAATGGGGCTACCTAGACACCACCGCCGAAACCTTGGCCCGCATGTTGCTGGCGCGTCACCCCGGCTGTGACGAGGGCGGTACCGCTATCTACATGGCCCTACACCGCTACGATTGGGATACGGCAGAACCACGGCAGATGAGGGAGGCGGCATGAGCAATATTGAAGAAACTGAACTGGCGCGGCTGGAGGAGTTGGCTTGCGCTGCGGGTGCTGGCGATTATTCAGCCCATGACGATGCAGACGACAGTGCAAAATTCGCTGCCGCCGCTTGCAACGCAGTCCCCGCGCTGGTCGCCGAGGTCAGGAGGCTGCGGGAAGATCATTTAGCTATGCTGCGCGACATGGATTCCGTCAAGACAAAGGCCGAACCGTGCGACGATTGCTGGACTATTTACATGCTCATGCGCGAAATGGGCATTGAGGAAAAGAATTGGTTCCATCGTGATGTTTGCGCGCGTCTTGAAGCCATGCGAAAGGCTGAGGAAGAAAACTCCGCCCTGCGCGAAAAGGTCGAGGCGTGGGAGTGGTTGTTTGAGGTAGAACAACTTTACTCGCATGAAACCCTATGGAGTTTTTATCAAAATGAATGTGCCTTAGACGAGTTGCTCATAACATTGACCGCAGCATACGGGGCTGTCCATGCTGACCGCGAGTGAGGTTGCCGCTCTGCTTGGTGTTTCGCCGTCTTGGGTGTATCGACACAAAGACGCGCTAAAGGGGTTCCAGCCTGCTCATGGCTGTACCGTCAGGTTCTCTGAAAACCACATAGAGGCAATAAAGGAGGGTAATATCAGTGCCTTATTTGATGCCCAACGGGAAATGGCGGGCAAAACGGATGATACATGGGCAGGTGAAAACCAAGACCTGCGACACCAAACAACAAGCAAAAATGTGGGAGGCCGGGCAAACCATCGACAGCTGGAAACAAGCCGAGAACGAGACCCTTACGGCCTGCTTGCTTGAGTTTTGCACGGCCTATATGGAAATGGCATCCGAAAGGATGTCAGAAAAAACCATCGTTGAAAAGAAACTAGCCTTCAAGCATCTGTTCAAAGTGCTCAATCCAGATCATCCCGTAGACACAGTTACCCCGAAAGATGCTCTAGCTGTGCTTCGCAAGGTGGCACTGCACACATCAGGAAACGCGGCGAATAAAGATCGCAAAAACCTTGCCGCAGCCTGGGAGTGGGGTCGAAAGTATTACGAACTTCCACAGCTCAATCCATTTGCTACCGTAGAAAAATTCCCTGCCGACCAGAGCCCACGCTATGTACCGCCTGAATCCGACTTTTGGCGGGTATATGACGTGGCAAATACCATCGACAAAGTTTTTCTACTGTTCCTGCTACACACAGGTGCAAGAAAGGCTGAGGCGTTTCGGCTCAGGTGGGAGGATGTGGACTTTCACCGCCAGCAAGTACGCATCGGCACGCGAAAGACCGCGCATGGGGGCATAGAATACGCATGGTTGCCCATGACCAACGAACTAAAGGAGGCGTTGGCAAGCATGAGGTTGACCACCCGGGGCGGCACGGTGTTCACCAGTCAACGCACTGGCCTTGAGTACACAGCCCGCCAGCACATGATGCCAAACCTCTGCAAAGAGGCAGGCGTCAAGCCATTCGGACTACACGCCATCCGGCACCTTGCTGCAACCATTATGTCATACAGCGGAGAAATGAGTCTGCCAGAGGTGCAGACCATGCTCCGGCACAAAAACCCGAACACAACGGCGAGGTATATCAAGAGCCTTGGTGTGCAACCAGAAAAAATCCAACAAGTTTTTGCAAAAAGAAAGGGCGCGAAGATCACACCCTTCGCGCCCGATAAATCGGCAATTGGCACATAATTTAGCACACGGTCAAATTGCCTCACTCGGAAACATGGCGTCACCAACGGGATTTGAACCCGTCTTAGCGGCTTGAGAGGCCGGAACCCTTAGCGCACATTGGCTTAAAACCACGTTCCACATGCTGCATATCTCCCATGTGCCAACGAATTTACACGTTGTTTGGCACACGCCTTAGCACACGCCTCAACACCCCACCTCGCCCGGTTCTGGGCTATTCCTCCTGCACCGCCTCTGTATCCCAGGTTGTTTCTTCTGTTGCGGCTTTCGCAGCAAGCGGGGTGAAAAATATGGCCCCGCATGCGTTGCATTTCCATGCGTAAACTTTGTAGCGCGCAATATTGCTTGACCCACAGGCTGGGCATCTTCCGTTGTCTGCCATATGTCCTCCTGATTATATCAACAGTGCTTCCATTTCAGCATTTCGCTGGGCAATCACCGATGCCCATTCAGTGCGCAATCCAGAAACGTTTTCGTCCATGATTGCACCATCCGTAAGATATGCGGACATTATACCCTCGCGCAGTGCCGCAATCTTGGGCGCGTATTTAGCCTCAATCGCCGTAAGCGCATTCTGCAACACAATTCCCTCATGCGCGGTACACAGATCGGCCCATGTAGGCTTGTCGCGCACGTCATCCCACGCCACGGCGTCCCATGATTCTTGCGTGCCGTCAGTTACCGAGCCGCCGAACTGCCAACCAGTGCCAAGCTGTTCAAGGGCAAGTCTGATATCAATTACAGTTTCCATATATACACCTCAGCATATTTTGCGACTACACCAGCCCCGGCAACCGTTCCGATGCCCAGCCCAAGGGTCTGCGCATTAGCTACCCACATCCTAAGTTCCAGAGTGGTTGTTTGAATAAGCGTAATTTTCCCCTCGACACGCGCAGAACTTTGCGTCCCTGCGCCCACGTTTGCCGACTCGCCCACTAAAAGATCGGCTGCACTGGGAGAGGTACTATGTACAGCTAATGCCGTGCTGCCCGTGGCGTAACCTGGCGCATACCCCCTAAACCAGTAGTCACCAGCTGGTAGGGTTATTCTGTTTGATGCCAGCGTGGCCCCAATGAGATTGGTTTTTATTGTGTTTAAATCACGGGTGTGCCACGAATTTGCAGAAGTAGAACCCCCGACCGATCCCCCAGCCTTCTCGTCGCATACGTGCAAATAAAATTTTATCGCGTTTCCCGTTACGTTGCCCAGATCGATGTCTGCCTTTCCTGACAGCAGGGGGGTTACGACGTTAGCGATGCTTTCGTACACCCAGCCAGTGCCGTCATACCTGAACTCAATAGGCTGATTGGCAGCAAACAGGGCAGTGTTGCTGGTAGAGATAATGCCAGTCTGGTTGTAGATCGCTTTTGCGCCCGTCCCGTTAACATTGAGGGTAATGGCATCGGCTACGGTGTTGGGATTGTCGAAGGTGATAAACACTCTGGCTTGATCGGACAGCTCAAAACCGCTGCACGTCACGACCTTGTCAGCAGTGCCGGATGCCGTGGAGCTAGTGCCGCTTTTGGTCTGCGCATGATCGGCAGCCGTGGAAGCCGCAGCCGCAGCAGTCGCCGCAGCCAACGCCGTTTCCATTGCCCGCCCCTCGATTTCGTACCACCTGCCATCCGCACGCAGTTGCAGCTTGAGCCAATGCGTGGTGGACAGCACATAGTCGTTGCCATCGTATGTGTTGATGCCGTTGGCGCTGCCGCTGTTTTTGACCGTGACCACGCGTCCACTGTCGGCGGACTTGAGATACACGACCATTCCGTCATGCAGGTTTTCGGACGCACTCAGCACCGGGCTGATAACATCGAGATCGTCAGCCGCAGCGCTGCCCTCTGTATCAACAATGACATATGCCGCCGTTGGGGATATGCTGCCACTGGCAATCGTTTTTGATTGCGGGGCTTGTGCGCCTTCCAGCTCAAGGATTGCGGTTTGGTTCTTGGCAAGCGTATCAAGCCCGGTTCCGGCAAGCGGCCCTGTTTCGTTTGAAAAAATTGTTCTTGCTGCAAGTTCGCCCATATCTAGTACCCCCGTATCCGCACGTCAGCCACAGCCGACACGCCAGTTCTGCTGCTATTAAGGGCCAGAATCAGAGGCCCGTTTGTCAAATATCCGTTGCTTCCGATTATTTCACTGCCCGGCACTTTCGCCGTCATGACCGCCGTGTCACCAGACCTGTATTGCAGTGTAGCTACCACGTTTGTGACAGCCCTGAATGTGTCAGCAGGCACAGGTATGTGCGTTGTGCCGTCTGCTGCGATTTCAAGATCATCCAAAACATGTTCTTTGTCCGGCACATCAATTATGGTTTCAATGTCCGTCAATATGGCAGCGGTGCCAGCGGCGTAGGTAACGCGGAATGCCAGAGTTTCAGCCCCGGTAGTGATGTATGCGTCTGGAAATGCCTTCCACTCTGACCGCATTGGCTGGGGCCAAAGGTAGTCGCTATCGTTCTGCGGCCACAAAAATGCGTTGTCGTCCTGAGGCCACAAACGTGGTTGCGTGTAAACTCGAAACTCGACTTTAGCCAGCTTTCCAGCCGTTGAAATTGGATTAATCAGTATGCGTGCGCCTGCGTATGCGGCAGGGATATTGATGCTCCACACATACTGCATCTGTAGACCGCCGCCGGAAGGCCAGAGCGGGAAACTATCATCCTGAGGCCACAATGGCGCGTTATCATCCTGAGGCCAGAGGTATGCAGTTTCGTTTGCCTTTAGCGTTGCGCCATCAACTGAGCCGTTGATAACCGTTCCAGTCCAGCCTTTGCTAGCCTCAGAGATCGTAAACAGCACGTTGTCTGTTTCAACGTCCCCCAGGTTAAGAGCCACGCTCACGGCCTCTGACAAATTCCCCAGCTCGTCGATAGACTGCACCCACACGCGCCGCGCATGCCCTGACCACGGAGCAAGATCAAACTGTCCGGTGGTGGTATAAATTCCGGCAGACGGCAGAGTAATTGCCCGCTCTATGGGGTCGGTGACGTCAAACACCATCTTGACCACATGACCAACGAGGTCGAGCGGCCTGTCAGTCTGAGATATTTTGAGCACTGTACCGTCGAGATACACACTGGACGGCGCAGGCGGCAGCGTGGTGCGCCCAATGCAAACGTGGCGTATCGGCGTTGACCATGCCGATGTTTTCCCGGTGCTGCCGTCCACAGCACGCACACGCACATTGTACAACCTACCCTCAGTCACCCCGGCGCAGGCCACGTAGTCCTCGACCACAGATGCGCTGCCAAACACCGCAGCGTTAGTTTCCACGTCCGTTGCGCTGATCTGCATTGTCAGCGTTGACGTGTCACCAGTTGATGTGCCAAACGACCACCATGCCGCGATGCGCGGGGTTGTGCCACCGGACGAGGCAGAGATCAGCACGGTTTCATCACTGCGCACATCAACGATTGTTGGCGTTGGCAGCCGCTTGCTTTTCACCACATCCAGCACCACAGCCGGGTCGTATGGCGTAGCCTCGCCAGTTGCAGCCTTGTCTATTTCATCAGCAGCATACGGAACAAGCGTCAATTGCGCACTGTTGTTGTCGCCATTGTCAACTTTTGACAGCAAGTATTCTTCATACTCTGAGCCAAAAAGTGACACGGAACACAATGCTCTGAACGGTGGCACTTGTGCTGCTGTTATAGCATATTTGAACAAGAGAGTCGAGTGTTCTTCATCTCCGTAATTTGGTATGAGTTCATAGGTGTTTACAGACCCGTTATTGTAGCGCACAGCGATGCCGTAACGCGCTGGTGACGGCTCACTGAATATAATTGTGTCGTCAAGCTGCACGCCGATCGGAACAAGTGCGTTGCCTTCTTCATCCAGAGGGATATCTTCTGCTTTGCCAGCATAGACGGTTACACCATCAACATCATAGACAAGGTAGTTAATGCGGGCCGTGCCAAAAGTGTTCATCAGCACGTCATGCGCCACGCCAACCAGCTTGCCACGGCTTGCCACCATCCACTCAAAATCTGTGTTCAGCGTGACGGTCAGCGGCCTATGTAGCATGCGGGCAAGGTGCACCTGCCCCATGGCCCACAGCTTGGGCCACTTGGTGATACCTGGGTACGACCACTCAACGATGTTCCACGCCTTTTCCGTTCCGTTGCTGCCGTCTTTGCTGTAACCAGGGGCATAAATAAACTGTTCATCGTCTGCATAGTCGTTGTCTTCGTTTTTGAACGTGACCCGCAGCGCGTGCGGCAAGTCGCTGAAAGTGCGTTGCACGTTCATTCCCCAGCTATTGCGCGGGGTGAAAAGCTGCACAACCTCCTTGTCGGGCCTGTCGATTACCGCGCCCCACAGGCAATCCACGTCAGTTGTTGGGGCTGCGAGGCCGGGAGCCAGCACCTGCACCAGACGCGCCCACAGAGTTTCTTCTGAATCGCAAATGAAGTTGAACTCATATCCACGCTTGTTGCACCACTCCCAAAGCTCAACCAACGTTGCGTTATCCAGCTTGGCCTCAGTGTAGGGGTTCACCAGCCCGTTCCGCGTGGTGAGCAGGTAGCGCATGATTGACGCCGGGTTGCTGGTGGGCTTTGTCACCCACGCAGACCCGTTCCAATCTGGGATGTTCGACTGGCACAGGGCGTTAAAATCGTCAACATAGCTGGATATTTGTTCACTAGCCTTGATACGAAGCTCAGAAACACAGATCGGCACAGGCGTGTTGAAAACTGGCTGATTCAGGATTGCCCGCGTCACGCTCCATGTGGCTTCATCGCGTATAAACTGGCTGTCGGTGTCTGCCGTCAGCCGCTTTATGCGCATTTCGTAGATGGCCTTGGTCAGCCCTTCTATTTTCCATGTAGGCACGCAGCGGGTGGTTTTTGCGCGGGTGGCGCTGATATACCCACGGTCATCATATGTTCCCGACGTGACAGAGATGGTCGCTGTATAAGTACCATACGGGCTGTACTGATAGCTGCCGCCGCCGTCCAGGTTAAAATCTGGAACCCAAACCGGCGTGTCTGTGCGCGTCCATGATACGGACACATTGCACCCGGAGACATACCCGCTTTTGTAGGGGTATAGCTGTGCATAGCCGCCGATATTTGCGCCAGCGCTTATTGTCCCGTTCTGGTTAGCATAAACCTTTAGAATATCCTCTTTTGAAACCCCGTCACTCTCACGGATACCAGCGACGGTCAGTCCGCTTGCAGCGGCAATGCCAAACGTAGAGCCGCCAAATCCTGTCCAATCACTACCGGAATCTTTAACGCGGTATTGCGCCTGAAATGCGACAGTGCGGTTGCCCGGCGACCCGTTTGTTTGGCTTATCTCGCACAGACCGCCAAGGAACGCGATATCAATAGAAATGTCCTCGGCCTCGCCAACGGTGCGCGTAACCCAGCCAGACGACGCCTTGAGCACTGTGCCAACGCTCTTTTCATTGCGGTCTTTGCCGAAGTATTTAAGGTCGTTGCCTGTGGTGGACTGATGGAATAGGTGCTCAAAGTCAGTATAGTTGGACAGCGGCGTTTCATCGAGCCGGAAATCAGACACGGTGACGTCAGGATGGCCCCAGCACACGCACATGTAGAACGTTTGCTCGTCACCCTCCCACGAGGTATAGTTTTTGGCAGCCAGTGGCGGGGTGTGGCGGTGTTTGCCGCAGATCAGCGGCACATAGCCCATCACGTTGGCGCTGTTGCGTGCGCCAGTGATGGAGTATGTTGGTGATGTTGTGCTTGCGCCGCCGTCTATGGAAGACCCACTGATGGATGGGGTTGCAGATGGGAACAACTGTCCAATGGCGTACATGCCGCCAAGCATGATAGCGCCAGATACAACGCCACCCAGGGCTGTTAGTGACCCGCCCGCGAACAAAGCACCAGATGCCAGTCCCCAAGAGGCAGGGGCAAGCCAGGGGACTGCGACGGCAGCAGCCACAACAACCAAACTCAACACTGTAGCAACCGGGCTTTTACCCCCCCCACCACCGCCACCGCCGCCCATAACGCCTTGCATCACTTCAATCTGTGCGCCAGATGCGGGGATAGTCTGCGCCCACAGGCTGCGCTTGATCTCCACGCCGTCCACGCGGCAGCGGGCATACTTCATCAGGCGCAGGGCTTGCTCTGGCGTGTACGAGCCGTCCTTACACATACCCTGGATGGCATCGGCAACAATGCTGCCAAGGTTCGTGCCGTCCACTACGGGCAGGAACGTGGGCCGCGCCATGTCCCAGCGCCGGGCCATGAGCATGGTTTTTGTCAGGTCAGCTTGCATCAACATGGCGGGCCACCCTCACAAGCCTGTGTTTCCATTCGTTTGTGTCATAACGCGCTCTTGTGGTCTGCGCCCCGGCGACAATATGCAGCATATAGCTTGGCTCGATGTACAGCCCAACATGAGCTTCATCACCAGCTCTGCTGAACACCATAATGTCGTATGGCTTCCACAGTTCACTGGTTACATCGTAGTTCCAGTATTCCCGCTCGGCTTGCGCCACGGCCTTGTTTATCTCATGGCGTGCGTAGGCATTAGAATACTTGTCGCCCATGTATGGCAGCTCGATACCTAATTGCTCACGGTACACCATGCGTATAAGCCCGTAGCAGTCGCAACCGTTACGATCTTCGCCGTGGTCAAGGAAAGGAATGCCGATATATTGCTTTGTTTCCATGCCCTACCTCGCGTTCAGATTGGGGAAGTACGCCGGGGAGAACCGCAACCATGGACAAGGTTCTTGCGAGGCAATGTTATTCTTTAGCTGCACGTCCACAGTCAGCTCGTTCCAGTTGGTGTCGCCCAAATCAAGCTCAGGATACGATTTTTCCACAGTATCCGGCGTGGCAGAGTTGACTATTTCCAGCGTCAGGCGAGGGTATGTGCCGGACGTCATTTTCAGATACGGCGTAACCAACCGTTGCACGTTACACAGGATGATCTTTCCCGTTGGGGCTTCCTCATCCGAACTATTGGGCAGCGTGGCTTGCAGGGGAATGTGCAGATACGTTTCTCCCCGGCTAACAGTGCCATACACAGGTTCACCGCTCGTTTCATCGTTGTAGAGCCATGTGGTTTGGTGGGTGCTAAAACGCAGCGTTTCAGACCACGAAGCATGTGTGATCGTGATCAGCGCAATGTCCGTGTCTTCTGTTTCAGGCTGCATCATGGCAGCCACCATGCGTGGGGAAAGCGCCATATTTGCCCCCTAAGACGTTGTAGGCGCGTCAGGCCAGTATTCTATGGAGAGCGTCACTTTCGTGCGGTCAGGCGCAACCTGTGACGTGTCAAACAATGAATCACTGCCAGCCCGCAGGCGTGCGCGAACCAGGCTCTTTGTTGGGTGAGGCCAGTCAAAGCACAGCGCACCGTCTGCAATGGTTTCAGAGGTAAAAGTGTACAGCGTGGCAAGCTGAGTATTGGTCAGGTAGTACGTTGCCGAGGCCACCCAAGCCTTGGACTGTCCGCGTCTGCGTACCTTGGCATCGCCCGTATCCATGTCTGACCGAATCAAGTTGTTTGGCGCTTTGTCCGTAAAGCTTGACAGCTCAGGGGCTTGCGGCAATGTTGTGGGCCATATTCCAGCCATAGCTATCTCCCTATTGCGCGTTGTTTGATGCCAAGGCCGCTGCGCAGGGTTTGGTTTGCGGCTGTGCCAGGCTTTGCCATCTGCTTAGCCGCCGTGTTGCCAACCCATATGTCGGCGCGGATATTGCCGTTATTGTCGGTCTTGACCTGCTGTGCCACCTGTTCACCAGTGCTGTTGTTGATATTCAGGTGTACTTGCGGCTGGCTGGGCTGTTGATTGCTTGAGCTGTAGCCAGACGTTGCTGCCTTGAATATGTCGGCAAGGCCAGTTGCGCTGACAGCTAGGTTGCCACGGCTATCTCTCGACAGCGGGAACACGCCCTCGTCACCAGCTTCGCCCATGAGCCCAGCACCGCCACGAGCAAAGGCCCGCACCCCATAGCTGAAATACGTTGGGCGGGTAACAATAGAGTTTGAATAATCAGAGATAGAGCCGCCACCGACTGCGCCACCTTTGGCAAGAGCCATGGACGCGCCGGGTGTAACACCGAAGCTGGCCCATGAACTACTTGCGCCTGTTGTTTGGACTGCACTACCACTAAACAGGCTGCCAATGCCGCTGAACATCTGACCGACCAGGTAATTGCTTGCAGCCTTTGTAGCCATTTGCAGCACGCTGTTGAAAAAATCAGCCGCTGACAGCTTGCCCGTCAAAAAGGCGTTGGAAAGCGTGTCGGCAATAGTGTTCCCCATGCTGGTGGTCGCTGACTCGACCTGCGCCGCAAGATTGCCGTATTCTGTGCCAAACTTCGTAACACCACGTTGCAGGCCAGACAGGGGGTCACGGGCCGTTTGCAGCTTTTTCAGGGCTTCCCACTGGCGTTCAAGCTGCTCTGGTATGCCAGCGTTGCGATACTCCTCGCCCTGCTTAGCTATGGCCTCGGCCTGCGCCTGCAAGGACTCCGTGTAGTTGCCGGAAAGCTCCGCAAAATCCTTGTAGAACTCAACGCGGGTCTGACGGCCCTTTTCCTCGGCCTCGGCAAGCTTTTGCGTATAGGTCAGCTCGGCCTTGCGTACCTCAAGGCTTTTCTTTTCCTCGGCTTCGGCTGGCGTGGCTTCTTTGCGCTGCACAGAAAGCTTGGCGTGCGCTTCTGCCGCTGCAAGGGCATTCTGCTTTTCCAGTTCCAGCTTGTTGCGCAGTTTTTCAATGCCCAGCGAGGCAGGGTTAATCGTGGCTTCCATGTTCGCCACTTCCTGCCGCAACTGCTCAAGCCCGGTGTCGAACCTGAACTGCTTGTTCGCCAGGCCTTTGCCCCCCGCTTCTTTGTTCAGCTTTTCAAGTTGCGACTGATATTCTGCAAGAACGCGGGTGCGCTGACTGATAAGATCATCAGCACCAACACCGCTTTGCTGACGCGAATCAATGGCATCTTGGATTGCCTTAAGCGTGGAATCGCGCTCTTGTGTAAGACTGGCAACCTTCTCTTCTTTAGAGTTTTTGAGAAAATTCTTTACACTGGTATTCGCCTTGCTCAGGATGGCTTCTTGCTGCTTCTCATTTTGCTCAGCAATCAAATTTTCAGCTTCCCACCCCGCATTCATATTGCGCATCCAATTCAGCTTTTCGTCTGAATAGGCTGGCAAATCCATGCTAAAAAGGTCGTAACCAGTCTTTTTTGTGGTGTCAGGGGCAATGCCCATGCCCTGCAATTGTGAGCTGAGACTGGCGACCTCGGCATCTTCTTTGACTGCGGCATTCCAACTCGATAGAGCGCCAGTGACCTTGTTCAACATGCCTACAACGGCGTCACTGTCCAGCACGCTTGCCTTGAACAGTTCCCACTCTGTTGTCATGCGGTTGATTGAACCCTGAACGCTGTTTGCTGCCTGTGTAGCCGCAGCAGCGTATTTTTCCTCAAGAGCTTGCGCCAACTTTGGCAACAAATCTTCTGCTGTGAGCTTTCCGTCAGCCATGAATTTATCAAGCTCGGCGGTGCTCATGTTCATGGACTTGGCAGCCAACTGGAACGCGCCGGGGAGCCTTTCGCCCAACTGCCCGCGCAATTCTTCGGCCTGAACCTTACCCTTGGAGATCATCTGCCCAAGAGCGAGGAACACGCCGTTAACGTCGTCCGTGCTCATTTGCAGGGCTGCCGCGCCCTTCGAAATAGCGTTGAAAATGCTGTTCGCTTCACCCGCAAGAGTGGACCCTTGCGCGGCGGCAAAGAATGTTTTCGCGGCCTGCGCGGTTTCCTGAAACTGCAAGCCAACGGCCTGCGTCTGGTTATAAATCTGGTCAAGCTGCTGCGTTGCGCCGTACTGCGACCCATAGATGGATTGATACGAGGTAGTCAGCCGCGACATGGTAAGCATTGAATCTGTAAGCGACTTGAGCGTGGTGATTACCCCGCCTATGGACAGGGCCGCAGCAACCGCGCCAGTGGAAAGACCACCGAAAAATCCACGCCCGCCGCCGATCTTGCTTGCCGTAAATTCGTTTCCAACACCGCCCAGCGACTTTGCAAGGCGGTTCATTTCATCAGCGCTGGCCCCGGTCAGCTTCTGGACATTGCGCAGGGAGTCCGTAAATGCGCGGTTCTGCGCATTTTTGACCATCGACTCGTACATTTTGTCGAGGCCGGATGCAGACACGCCAGCCTGCTTTGCGAGGCTATCAAGGCCGCTGACGTTGATGGATGCGCCAAGGTTTTTTCCAGCAGCCGCAGCGACATTGATAGACCGAGCAAGGTCATTGAAGCCTTTCGTAATTTTGGTGGGCGAAACGGAGTTTTCAAGGGCTTGGGCAACCTGCTTACCAGCCTTTTCAGACATGGTGCGGAAGGCTGCCAAATCCTTTTGAAATGGGCTTGTGTCCAGCCCTACGGATATGGAAATACCACTTTCTGCGGTCATGCTTACGCCTTCCTTCCTTTACGGATGTACACGCCAGAACCCTTTGAAATGAAAATTGAGTAGTCAGACAAAATATCTTTCATCCTGCGCATGATCTTGTTTCTGGCCCGGCGCAGCGGGTAACGGCCCTTGATGTGCTTTTCCGTTCTATTGCCCCATGCCGTAAGCAAATGTCCTTTTTCCAGATACCAGGCATGGGGGTTGCGGGATTCAATGCGATAACGAAAGCCGTCCATGATCTTGACCAACCTGAACGATGCCCGCAGCTCTCCGCTTTGGTCGTCATAAAAAGCGTTGGACTTTTTCACCTCGGCAAGCACCTGTGTCGCCACGTCAAAAATGATCGTCTTGTGCGCAGCCTCGGCAACCTGTTTGGTGATGCCCGACACATCGAGATTTACTTTCACATCAGCCATATCCACCTCACAGGTTGCAACGGCAGGGAGTTTGCGGAAAAAGCGTGTCTTTAGCGTTGATGTGGATGATAGAAAATGATATTCTATACTCAAAAATTGGCGGTGATATATGGACTATCTTTTGCTGTGGATTGGCTGTGGCGTTTTTTCTGCTATCATTGCTGGTAGCAAGGGCAGAAGTTTTGGTGGCTGGCTTGTACTTGGCCTGATATTCGGCGTGTTTGCTTTATTGGCAGCCGGGTTCATGCCCAAAGTTGAAGAACAAAATGACGCTCCAGAAGAGGCAGCCGAGCCAGAAAAAGAAGAACGTAAATGCCCATTTTGCGCAGAGATGATTAAAGCCGAGGCGATTGTCTGCAAGCATTGCGGGCGAGACGTTGAACCTTTGCCAAAAGAACCGAGACAGTCAGAGATGGCAGAGGATAAACCAACGTAATTTGACCACGGGCCGCTCAGAAATGGGCTGCTTTTTCGTTTTACGAGCGATACGACCCACAATAGCCATATGCAGCATTTTACGCGCCAACGCGAACAATCTGCCGAGAACAGAATTTTAACGCCGCAGAATCTAAATGTGGCGGGTGTTTTGAGCGCACAAAACAAATAGGGGCCAGAGCCGAAGCCCCGGCCCCAAATTCCGCAAACCCCTATGCCATTGTCAATGAACCTTCGGCCTAGCTGCGTTTCTGCCTCTCGGCCTCTTCTTTAGCCATGCGCCTGATTACCGTCTCAACGGCCCTGACCTTGCGCCAGATCGCCGGGGTGAGATCAATGCACATGGTGTTCGCCAGCAGTGCCAGCGCGTTGTAGTCGTATCCAATAACGCTACCCATACCGCCTACGCGCATTTGCGTACTTCCAGCCATGAGCAGTTCAAAGGCTTCATCATTCCCCGGCAGCAATTCAGGACAGCGGCCTTCACACTCTTTGCAGTCTGGCATGTCCCCGGTTTGCTGCTTGGCGCGTCTGCACGTTTCGCAGTAGTCCGCGCCATCACCCGACAACCATTGCCAGACTGCCGCTAGTTTTTTTCTTCTTCCGGCAGGCCGAAGGTTTCAGCCACAACGGCCTGACTGAGCTTCATCACGTCAGGGAATGGCATATCATCCGTCACATCCGGCCCGATTCCCACGTTTTCAAGGTTGGCGAAGGCTTCCGCAATCCAGTCCTTTTTGTCCGGAGAAT
The DNA here is from genome assembly GCA_003251995.1 of Desulfovibrio desulfuricans. Lineage (GTDB taxonomy): Bacteria > Desulfobacterota > Desulfovibrionia > Desulfovibrionales > Desulfovibrionaceae > Desulfovibrio > Desulfovibrio desulfuricans_B. Next base: position 21,904 of record QKDT01000015.1, on the reverse strand, counting down.
TGCTGGCACGAACCTGCTTGCCAGTCATGGGGCCAACTTCCATGGTCTTGCCGTCAGAAAGAGTCACAGTACGCATATTTTATCCCTTCGCGCCTAGTAGGACGCCTTGTCGTTTACGAGGGTGGCAACCACGGCAGCACCGGCAACCGCGTTGTTGTAGTAGGCTTCAAACTTGTATTCCTGCTTAATGCCTGTGGGGCCATCGATTTGTGGCCCCTCGTAGGAAAGCTGCACTTCCGGAAAATCGAAAGTGAGCGAATTGTCTTCATCAATGGTGAAGGACATGGACAGGGCCAGTTCTTCCGATGCCTTGGCCTTGTTGAGCAATGTGGCATCAGTGAAAAACACCGTGATGCCGCCGCTGATCTTCATTGTGCCTTGCGGCAAGTCATACACGCGGCCCTGGTCGCCGATGGCGCGAATGTCCGTTTGCAGACCGAAATCAAGCGTCAACGAGAAGCTTGTGACCACGCCAAGCGATGAGCCGCCAGAAAGGATACTGCCCTGAAAATTGCTGAATCGTTGCAGGGCAACGCTGGCAGCACTGGAATTATAATTGGTGGTGCTGTAATCAGCATCACGGCCCACAAGGTTAACGGAGGCGGTCAATTCACCATCACCGCCCGCCTGAATTGTCATGTTTGAAACCTTGCAGCCAGTGAACAGACCGTAGACCGTGCCATACTTTGCTTGCATGGCGAGGCTGGGCATGTCGCTGTTGCTTTTCCACACATGGGTGTACGGAACACTGGCCCCGGTTGTGGTCGGAGTGCCAAACATGGCCTTGAGCCAATGCCCGAAAGCGCGGGCATCCAGCGGCACAACAACGCTGCCCGACACTTCAAGGTTGCCGTCAAACGGCTGGGCAGGGTCGTAACGCCCGGTCAGGGTCGCAGAGCTGTTTTTACTGCGGGTGGGCTTTACGGCAAAAGTGTTGAGCGGAAGAATCACCCCGGCGTGTGTGGTCGGGGGAACGCCAAAGGACGTTTCTACGTCCATCAAAATCGACGACTTAGCGCCGACGGCGATAGCGGTCATAATGGGTTCTCCTTATTCCGTTTCTAGGAACCAGACCGTGTATTCCATGCTGACGCGGAAATACGTTCCATCGTCGCCGGGTAGGTCTTCATCCGTTCTCAAATGAGCAGAAAAAGGCGTGCCAGTGGCAGGCATTGCCGCACGAACAGCCTTCGCAATTTCCTTGGACTCAGCGTAGGTCTTGGCCCACACATCAATCTGCAAATCAATCTGTTCAAGGCCAGAATGCCCACTGAGCGTGTTGGCAGGCATGCCGCTGATGCGCTGATAGCTGATGCAGGGGAAGGGCGTTCCTTGCGGCACGATAAGCGGGAAAATCTTTGTGCCGACCAGCGCAGTCAGGGCGGTATTCGCCTTGAGCGTTGCCACCAAGCTTTTTTCAAAGTCTACCGCGCTAGCCATTTACGCCGCTCCCGCCTGTTTGTTCCGTTGCCTTGGCTTTAACCATCAGTTGCATGCTGCGGCCCCAATTGTCGCCAATAACGCTGATGATATCGTAGGTGATGCCGTTGTGGACAACCCGATTCAGAGCCGGATTGATGCCAGCGCGCGGGCGTATCCACATGCGGGCCTCAACCGAGGCAACAGCTTGGTGCATGGCCTTTGTGCTTGTGGCGTTGAAATATTCTTCACCTTTGAGCGGCTCCACAGAGGCCCACAGCGTTGCGGCATCTGTCCACGCCTCGCTCACACCGCCGAAATCGTCAGTGGTGCGAGTGAGGGTTTGCAAGGTGATGCGGTGGCGCAGGCGTCCGGCGTTCATGCGAACCTCGGCACGCGGAAGGGGTCGAGCAGGCCATCAACAAAGCTGTGTCCCAGCTCCTTGACGTTGGAACCAACCACGAATGTTTCGCGCTGTTCGTACATGGTCGCCACGCGAACCTTCATCCACTGTTTGATCGCTTCGGGAATGTCAGCCAACGCCCAGCCACAAGACAGGGTGAGCACAGTTTTGCCCTCGGCTTCGGGGAACCCTTCCAGTGCCAGAAGATGCGCCAGAATCGGGGCTTCGTTTGCTCCGTTCCCGCTCGGCACGAACTCATACAGGCTGGAATCAACCGCAGTGCCATCCACTGTCAGAGCCGTAAGCGCAGAGCATGGGGCGTTTTGCACAGCCAGCTTGTGATACGGTAGCAACACGCCCTCAACCGTCCACTGCCACGTTGACGCACGCAGCACCCGGCCCGTCTGCCGCTCGGCATACTGACGCGCCACCGTAATCATGGATGTCAGCAGGGTGTCGTCTGCGTCATGGTCAACGCGGGAGAACAGCTTTGCTTCTTCCAGCGTCAGCGGTTCAAATGCAGCGTCAACCGTGCAGCGCATGGATATGGTCTTGGGTAGGCAGTGCCGCATATTCATTCCTTTGCGGCCCGACACCTTAGAATGCCGGGCCGCTTGGGTCTGTTAGTCCACAATCATGCTGACGTTGTGGTAACGCTCTCCGGTGACGATGTACTGAGCCGCAAGGATGTTTGCGGCGTTGCTGGCAGCGGCCTTGACGCACAGGCAGTCAAAACCGTTGTTGGTGTCCAGCGTGTCCACGTCCACCTCAAAGGCAACCATCTTGGTTTTCAGGGCCGCGCTGGTGGTGTAGCTGACGGCATCAGCCTGACGCACCCACAGATCGGAGCCGTCAGCATCCGCAACCAGATAGATCGGCACAGCCTCGGTAATGGCCTTGCTGTCAGTGCCAGCCACAGCGGTGGCCTGTTCCAGAGTCAGAGCCACGGTGGTGGCGTTGCCCTGCGTTACTTCCACCAGCACGGTGACGTGCGAGGCGTTTTTCAAGCTGATGTAATCGCCAGCAATGGCACTGCCGCCAGCCTGCGGGCCAAAAGCGGAAACAATGTGCGTGTTTTCAGAGATATTCATGTCCTTGCTCCTTAGGCGCGGGCCGCAAGCATGACGAAGGGCGAAAGCGTGTTCGTACCCTTGAGCGGCGTAATGGGTTCATTGTGCATGGGCTGACCGTCAACGCGGGTGATGAAGCGGTAGGCCATTTCGTCCGTGAGGAACTTGACGTGCATGGATTCGGCAACTTCCATGCCGCCCTTCTGCACAATCATGTATTCCGAGAAGTCGCCAAGGATAATGTCACCCTTGGTTCCCAGCGTTTCGCAGAACTCCAGCGGCACAATGGGTCGACCGAACAGCGTGCCAAACGGGGCATTGGCGAAGCTGCCACCGGGAATAAACACAGGCTGGTTGCCCACGGTCATAAGCGGCAACTGCGGCAAAACATCAGGGTTCAAGTACCATTCGGCATTCGCCATGTTGCCCTTGAAGCGGGCCAGCATTTTCACCAGGTTGTTGGCGTTGACGGTGGCTGCGGTCTGGCTGGTTTCCTTTGCCACGGTGATTGGCAGAGCAGAATTCATGATGCCAACGGGCTGACCGCTGCCGGAGCCTTCAAAAATGGCCTGATCGAGCTTGAACGCGAACTCTTCACGCAATACACGCTGGGCGAAGGCGGCAAGGGCCGGGGCATCACGAAGCATGCGGTTGGTGACGTACAGGATGCCGTACAGGTCTTTGACGCGCATTTCACGCGGCTTGAGCGACACCTTGCCGGACGAGGCCATGGTGGTGGCTTCACCCTTCCAGTAGACGGACAGGCCGTTACGGGTGGTACGGTTGCGATCGTCGGAGGCCATATACTCGAAGCCGTCCGAGTTGGCACTGATGGGCTGCACGGTGACGCGGCGGGCCAGCAGGCCGGTTTCCATCGATGTGGTCATGATCTCGCTGGACTTGTCCTTTTCAACGAGATAGCCGCCCTCGCTGTCCACGCCAGTGGTTGCGCCGGAGGCAGCGTTGACCACCTGAACAAAGCGTTCGCGGGCCTTGGGGGCCGCTGCGGTGTCAAGCGTCATGGCCTGCACGTCAATGAGCTGTTCGCCCAGGTTGCGGTAAACGGGCTTTGCCTCTACCTCGATACGCCCGACCTCATTGGCAGCCCCGGCGATACTTTCAGCGTTGACAGGGTCGGTCAGGCCGTCCAGCTTCATCTGCCCCTGAATGCGGGCTTCAATGGCTTCGGCCTCAGCAAGCAGGGCTTCAAACGCCGTCTGGTCTTCGGGGGTAAAGTCTTCCTTGTTCTGCATTTCGCGGGCGGCCTTGAGTTTTTCGGCCTTCTGTTCCCGCAGGGCTTGGATGGACTTGAACATAATCGTTCCCTCCATGGGAGTTTGTTTTTGCGGGTTTCCCGCTATATGCCCGCCTCGACCAGTGCCAATTCGCGTTCGCGGCGCATACGCGCAGCAATTGCGGCCTGATCTTCGGCAGAGTTTTTTGTTTGGTTGTCGTCAGCCTTGGCGGCGGTTTTTTTGTCTTCCGGCTCGTCTTCCGGCGCGTCAGTGTTGCCGTAGATGCGGTCAACAAATCCGTTTGTCAGGGCTTCTTGCGCAGTGAACCACGTTTCCGCGTCCATCCACTGCTTGATCTGATTTGCGCTGGCCCCGGTTTTGGCTTGGTAATCGCGCAGCAAATTTGCGTCTATTTTTTCCAGCAAGGCCGCAGTTTCCACAAGTTCAGAAGCGTTGCCGAAAGCAAATGTCCAGGCGTTGTGAATCATGAACATTGCTCCGTCCGACATCTCGACTTCATCCGCAGCAAGGGCCACATAGGTCGCAGCAGATGCCGCCATGCCATCAATGTGCGCCACCACGCGGGCCTTGTGCTGCTGCAAGGCCGTCTGGATGGCCTCGGCATCGAAAACAGACCCGCCGGGGGAGTTAATGCGCAGATGGATTGTCTTGGCGGCGATCTCACTCAGAGCCTTAACGAACTCGCCAGCGTCAATGCCCCAAAACGAATCAATTGCATCGTACAGGTACACCGTGGCTTCATCAGCAGCCGCATTCAGCACAGGGGCAGGCGAAAGCAGGCGCGGCCCCCCGGCATCAATGCGGGCCTTTGCCGTGGCGCGGGCGTCTTCGAGCAACTGGCGGGCGTTCATCGTATTAGGCTGCATTGCTGCCCCCTTCGTTTGTATTCTGATCTGGCTGGCTTGCTGTGTCTGGTTGCGTGGACGGTTCCGGCGCGTGCAATTCATCTCCACCGTCAAGCGGCGCGAGATTTTCCAGCGCCCGCACTTCATTGACGGTCATAAATCCTGGGTTCTGCGTGCCGCCCAATGCAGCCTTGTAGAAGTCTGCGCGGCCCTTGGAGTCGGCCCTCAGCAGAGCGTCAAGGTTAAACTTGCTGTAGAACTTGGCAGATCGGAGCAGCTTGCGGTCAATTTCCTGTTCCAGCCCCTTGAGAATATCCCGCAGGGTGAACTTGACGAAGCCAAGAGTTTGTTCTTCGATGCCCGTACCCCAAGAGGTACTTTTGCTCGTATGCCCCACCATGTGAGGGGGAACACCGTAGAAGCGGCATATGTCCTCGACCTGAAATGAGCGGGACTCCATGAGCTGCGATTCGTCAGCCTTGAAATCGAGGCGTGTCACTTTCGCCCCGTTGTCTGCAATGATCGGTTTGCGCGATTTTGACAGGCCGGTATGGTTCTTTTCCCATATGTCATAGAAGGTGTTGGCCTGCTCAAGATCAAACTTCTGCGGAAACTCAAAAGCGTAGTCTGCCGCGTTGCCTTGGCTGAAAAACCGCTCGTTGAACTCCTGCCCGGCTACGGCAAGGGCAATGGCCCCGCGTGCGCAGTCCATAGGCGACATTCCCTTGGTTCCATCCCAGCCGAGAAACGTCCAGTGCAGCACATCGTCTTGGTCGAACACGGCAAACGGCCCATTCGGCAGCGTCATTTGATAGAGCAGCCGCGTTTTGTCGTCATTCAACTTTGGCGTGCAGCGATACGGGGCTACCCAAGAAAGACTCTTTGGTGCGCCCAAGGCTGTACGAGATATCAGCGCATAGCCGTTACCGTGCATAAAGGCTGACCAAAGGAAGGTGCGCCAAAACTGGTGCGCCGTCATAAGTGCGCAGGCTTCGTTGTGCAGCAGATAGTAGGCCGGATGGTCTGTGGCAGATTCGGCCTTGCCGCCCTTGCCATCGCGGTAAACCTCGCAAGGCAGGCTGGCGATTGTGCCAGACAGCAGGGCAACGCAGCGATAAACAGCACTGACGCGCATTGCCGTGGACTCGTTCACCACCACGCCGCTGGCAGTGGGATAGCCAGCAGATGCACCGCCAATGAGGGACTCCATAATGCGGGCCTCATCATCCAGCGTGCCGCCGTAGGAGGCTTTAGGCTGTGCGTTGCCCCATGTGGACGGGTTCCACCACTTTCTCATGCGCGGGCCTCCCTTGCGGCCAAAAATCCGGCCCAGTCAAATATACCGCCCTCTTTCACAGGCGCGGCGTCTTCCGTCCAGTTCACAGCCATGCCGAGGGCAACCATGCCGTCAATGCGGCCTGTGCTTTTCATCTTGTCAAACTTACGGTTTCCAGCAGGGTCTTGCACCACGCGAGTGTTTGAGGCACACATGGTCAGGATTGGATGCCCGCCATGCAGCACGCGGCCCTCAAGAAGCAAATCCTCAAGGCGGTCAACTGCTGGCCCGAAATCTTTGAAGCCTTGACCGTGAGGAATCAGGCGCAGACCTCCAGAAACGGCCTCGTCCTTCCCCTCGATGTAGCAAGGAATGCCAGCCTTGATGATTGCAGCCTTGAGCAGATCAACCCGCCAACGGTCAAAGCGAATCCCGGTAATGTTGTAGGAGGCGTGGCACTCGCCCAAGAACGCGGCTATGTAGTCATAGTCGACCACGGCCCCCGGCGTTGCCGTCAGGTAGCCTTGATTCTCCCACAGGTCGTAAGGCACGCGGTCACGGTGCGCCCGTTCTTCAATGCCGCCCTTGGGCGTCCAGAAGTACGGCAGCACATGGTACTTGTGGTCTTCGTCCTCGGCAGCGAATACCAAAGCCGTGAGGTCATTCTTGCTCGACAGGTCAAGCCCCGCCGTGCATGGCGTGCCGGATTCAAAAATTTTCATGCTAGGCTTGCCGCCGTTGCGCTTCCACACGTCCACGGTCACAAATGGCTTGTCAGCACTGACGCGCTGATTCATGTACAGGTTGCGGAATGCAGCCTCGGCCCCCGGCATGGCCTTGGCTTTCTCGGCATCCTCGCGCAAAATTTCGATATTCAGGAAGTCGCCCAGCGCGGGGTTAGCAAGATACCAGTTCGCCTCGTCAAAAATATCTGCATCGGCTGGCACTTCGTACACAAAGGCCACGCTGGTGGGGTCAACCACCTCGCCGGATATGATTTTCTTGCCCCGGTCGACCAGCTCCGAAAGCAACGCCGCGTCACTGGCAGCCTGTGTCGAAATGACCATGACAAGCGGCTCTGCGTGCGCACCACGGCTTGTCATCATCGTGTCGTACAACTCACGGTCATTGCCAAACTGCGCCAGCTCGTCAAAGATGATGAAACTTGAAGATTTACCGTGTTTTGTGCGGCTTTCTGCCGAAAGTGCCTGGTAAACGCTGCCTGATGTGGGGTCTTTTATGGACTTTTTCGACTCCAAAACGACCAACCGTGAGCAAAGTCCATCACTGGCGTAGACCATGGCAGCAGCGTATTTGAACACAATCGCGGCCTGTTCGCGGTCAAAGGCCACGCTGTAAAGCTGTCCATTGCGGATAGCCTCAGGCCCGCACAGATGAACCAGCAAAAGCATCGCAATCAGGGCCGTTTTACCGTTCTTCCTGCCCATGGTAAGCAATGCTTCGCGCACACGGCGCAAACCATTGGCATTCTGCGGCCCGTAAACGGCATTGATGAACTCTTTTTGCCACGCACGCAGCTTCACATTCTGGCCCACATATGCGCCATCAGGCAGCGTAAGCAGCTCACAGAATGCGATTATGCGCTGTACACGCTGGCAATATTGAGTTTCACCGTTCATCATGCAGCATTCCAAGGGTTATGCGGGTCGCGGGGCCAACCGTTTTCATCACAGCCGTGCAGCCTTTCACCGTGTGCCGTCTTCTGGCTGTGGCACTCATGGCAAGCACTGCGTAAATTTTCCATGTCATAGGGTGCGCCGCCGTCTTCAATAGCCTTGAAGTGGTCAACGTCCGTTGCGGCCTTTCTGCGGTCAGGAGGGCAGTATTCACACAGGGGGCAGTCCCGCAGCTTCGCGGCGCGTATCTGCTGCCAGCGTGCTGTGTTGTAAATGTGCTTGTGCTTGCCCATATGTCCTATTGCCTCGCTTCGCTGCCACCAAAGAGCAGCCCGCCAAACCCATCATTTGCCCTGTTGGTATCCGTTGCATCCTGCGCGGCCCTGCCCGCAGACTTGGGAGAGATCATGCTGGTCTTGGTAATGCGCAGTTTGGTTGCCAGCATGGCGCAATCGCAACGGGCCTGATGGGCATCATCTACAGCCAAATTCCTGCGCCAGATTCCCTTATCGTCCTTGTATTTTCGGCCCTCTTTCTGTATGATCAGACCCGCATTTCGGTGAGTAGCAGCGGCCTCGCAGTACTGTTCCAACAGCACGCGGTCGCTATCCGTGAAATGCCCCACAGGAAAAGCCGCTACCGTGGTAGTCCAGTACTCAAGTGCTGTAGGACTCAGGTAGTCAGGCGCAGGAAACGACCCGGCATCTACCGCCGCCGCAACCCCTTTAGTCCGTTTCGCCTGTGAGCCTACAGAACCGCGCTTTCCCATGATATCAGACCCTTAAAAGCATCCGCCGTTTATGACCGGAATCGCACGCGGAAGCCCCAGCACGGTCTTCCGCTTGAAATCACTGAACATTTACCCCCCCCTCCCATCCTACTCACACCCGCCCAACCACCGGGCATTCAATCTCTTCTTTGCCACATGCAACCGTGCACCCACTTGGCCCTAGCAACGGGCATGACGTTGGGCAGCTTTCGCTTCCCTCGCCTCTTCCCGCTTGCACCGCTCCTCGGCTGGTGTACTCAGGGTCGTGTCCAGTTCCCACGGCATACTCCGTTGCCTGCTCCTGATAGGTCGCCCATGACCTATCTGATGGGTCACCAGTGACCTTTCCACTATTCCACTGTTCTTTACACTCGCAGCGCCATCGAGCGGTATCAATATGGTCGCTCGGCCTGTGCGCTTTGAGTCAAATATACCGGCCTCGATCAGCCCACGGACAGCCCGCTTAACTGTGCGGGTTGATAAGCCGCATTCCTGCGCGGTTGTCGCCTGCCGTATGCGGATATGCCCGCTCGTCAGATTGACGTGCGGGGCTAGGGCCATGCCCACCAGCTTCTCCGTGGGCGTGAGGTCTGCCGCCAGTATGCGCCGCTGTATGCTGAGTGTGTCCATTCATGCGCTACTCCCTCGGCAGGCTGTAAATCTGCTGCATGCTGCCGGGCTGCCCCGCATTGACCGCCACGCCACGCGACAGGAGTTTCTTAACGTCTTCGCGAATTTCCTTAAGGTCGTCCGGCATCCTGCTCAGCCTTGCCAAGTCCTTGCCCTGGGCCTCGCTGCGCAACTCAAGACGCTCAATACGGGTGTCATGCCGCTCAATGTCGCGCTGCATGTTTGAAATCGAAACCTGCTGCTGCGCATTATAAACGTACATGCCAAACATCGTTGAAAAAAACGCAACCACGCCAGACACTGCGAGGCTTGCCCCAAACTTGATTAAAAAATCGCGGACGGCGGCTGTCATTTGCCCAATCCCTTGACCTTTTCAAAGCTACGCAGCCCGCCAAGGCCAAGCATGCCCAACATGAGTTCCCACAGGTTACTATCCAAACCGGGCGGGATGGGGGAATTAGGCCACCACACAGCGATTGCCCATATCCAGAATGGGCGCACGATATACTGGAATGCTAGGGCAGCACCGCACACCCAGCCGATGAACGGTCGCCAGCCACCAACAAACACAGAGCCGCTTGCAGCCTCAGCCTTGTTTATCTCCGCCTGCGCCTGCGCCTCAGTCTGCGCCATTTCAAGTAGCTTGAGGGCTTGTTCTGCCTGCGCCTTTTTATCGCCGCTCAGACAGTCCAGAAGTCCAGAAATGAGGTTGCCAACGATGGGCAGAGCGGCGAGTAGAGCGCCCATCAGCACAACTCCTTGAGCAGCGTGCCTTCAATGGCCCGGCGGCTTGCGTAAGGTTTGAACCCGTTAATCAGCTCAGCGCTGGCCTTGCACCAATCCTGCTTGCACAGGTATCCCCATGTAACCGGGGCAAACTTGCGCCAGCCCGCAACGCCGTACTGGTAGCAGACGGAAAAAGTCACAGCCTGCGCTTGGGCAGGCAGCGACTCAAACGACACGCCAGAATCGCGTTCATATGCGGGGGCAATGTACGCCTTGCAGTCACCAGCGATAACGCACTCGTCTAGGAGTGCTGCGGTGTCATGGGATATAATCAGAGGGAGGCGATAGAGCGTAGAAAGGGCATCGGAGCGCTTGAGTCCAAAGTACGGACGCAACACGTTGACGATGCCCATAGGCAGACCGTAGCCCAGCAGGGTCTTGGCATCATATGCGCCAAGGTCAATCCCGGTGCCGATGGTGACGCCGCTGGAATCTAAGGCGGTAAAATCTGCATGGTTGCCGCAAACAGGATATGCAGGCATGCCGTTGGATACGGGCATGGAGCGCCCAACGTAATTCTTGCCTACGCCATCAGAGTTACGGCGTGACGGCACATACCCAACCGCAACACGCCGCCCCTCGACTTGCGCAAGCAACGCCAGAATTGCATCAATCTCAATCGCCATATACTGCCCCTGTTTGCAGCAATTATATAGCGCAATGCAATCTTTTACCTATATGAAAGATTGTGAGAAAGCGTCAATTAATGTGAAACATTGTCAACGATACTTTTCGATGGTCTGCTTTTAGCGTGCGTGTCCAGTTCTTCTCGGAATGCAAACACACCACCATCCTTGCGCACTGGATAGCCTCGCGCCAGTATTGTATTGCGCGTCAGCCCTAAGTACCGCTCGATCTGTACCCACCCCTGTAACTGTGTGCTCCGTTCTGCCCGTCCGTCCATGCCTTACCTCCTACGCCGCCACCGCGCTGCCCTGCGCGTCAGCAAAAAATTCCATCGGCCTTGCCAGCAGTTCCCACACCCGGCAATTACCCGCCGGATGCGTGTTGCTGCACCTGTACCGCACTGCGCAGATATGCCCCATTTCGTCACGCTCCCACCTTGGGCCGAACACTGCCATATCGTCCGGCGCGCGCATGGCGAGTCGTGCCGTGGCGATGGCGTGCGATACCCGGTCGAGATCGTCTTTGATTGTGCCGTTGAGTTGTACCCGAACTTCAATCAACATAAGCCCTCCCGTTCTGGCAATGTCCCGTAAATATCACACCCACAAATGCACTGAGTGTCATCTGGCCCATTCAATACGAGTTCACGCAAAAACTGCATATTCATTGGCGTGATAATCGGCGCACCACAAACCCCATGTTTCACCCTGTCGCGTTCTTCGGCGCGCTTGGCGTTGTTGAAGCGGTCTAGTGTCCCAACGAGAAAACCAGTAATCCTGCGCGTCCGTTCAAACCCCACGCCCTGCCCGACGGTGGTTGTCAACTGGTGGTTTACAGCCACTACTCTTCCACCTCCTCGCTCAGCACATAGCTGGGCACAACAGCCTGTATGCCAGCGATATTCGTAACGGTCTTGCGTGTCACGCGGAACCTCCCGCTTGTTACAGCCATTTTAATGAGTTTGAGCGTCTTTTCCTTCCCAAAACCAAGCTCTGCCGCCAGCTCACTGGAGGTCATGCCCTCGCCCCTACCAGTTGCCGTAGCCTGGTCGGCGAGAAGTTTGACCATTGCCTCAGCGTCAAAGATCAAAGATTTTCCACCTGCGGGACTGCCGCCCGAACATTGAGTATGTGTCGTACCCACTGCACACTCCCATTTTCGTAAATGTCGAAATGCATGAACCCGAAATGGACGATGCCACTGCACCGTCTGCCGCCGAACTTGGTCTGTGCTGATTGCAGGGCTGGCAGGCAAAACCCCATGCGTGGGCTGCCGTTTGGCCCTATGTCGTCAATACCGATGTAACGATGTGTGTGACCACGCAGAAAGATGTTTGCCCGTGGCTGCGCTTCCATCTCGGCCCACAACTGATTCCACAGCATGTCTTTCATCAAGGCCGTCCCCTTGCCATGGGGTATGGATGTTCCGCCTACGTGGTGCTTGAGGTGGAATACTACGCCGTGCTTCTCCACCCACGCCTGATCTGATATCTCAGCGCCAAACCGCTGGGCGATCTGGTTTTCAAAGTCCTCATGCTTGCCTGTGTGATAGGCCGTGCCGTAAACAAAGCGGTTGTGCTTAGCTCCGATGGTTTCCACCACCTTACAGGCCATCTCCACCTGTTCGTTACGATCAGTGGTGATAAGCTCTGTACCGCCAGAGGCCGCACCGTCACCGTCCAACAGGTCGCCAACCAGTGCCGCGCCGTCAAAGGGCCGCAACTTGGCGATCTCACCAGCAAACCAGCCCCATGTTTCCCGCTGCAACTCGCCAATAATCCCCCGCGCCCCGTCAAGTGCGTAATGCCAGCCAGGATGCGTCAGCCCGGCGAAATGCCCGCAGTGAAAGTCGGAGCCTGCAAAGAGGCGGTAAAAGCCCCGGCTCATTCGGCCTGCTCTTCCGCTTTAGGGGCCGACCACAAATCAACCGCGCACCCCTTTGGCCTGTCGTCTGTACCCACCCCGCGCGCCGCGAACGTAACGAGGAATGCGGCATTGGTCAGCACTTGCCATAAATGCGGCAAATTTGTCTCTGGGTCGTTGTCTTGCCCAGCTTCCCACGCTGTAAGATGCCTCTTTAAAGCTGCGTTAATGCGGCCCCAATCGCACCCGTTTTCCCAATTACGCCCGGAATATTTTTTCGCCCCAACCGCCAAAACCGCTCCCATAGCCACCATTGATTCCGGGGGTATCAAGTCCATGCGCGGCTTTCCGCCGTCATATTTGATTGCTTCCGTACCCATGCGTTCCGTCCTTGTTTGCTATTGATAGCGCGGCAATATTGATTCAAACGCCGCTTCCCCAGCGCACACCGCAATCCAGCGTGCATCAGCCTCGTTATCGTCACCGTCCCAGCCGGGCCACTCCCTGCGCACTGCGTCCATCATTTCAGGCTTCCCAGCATTGCCCTTGCCGGTTGCCCGCTTTTTGATGGTGCCTACCGGTATGCCCATGTACGGGATGCTTCGGCGTTCGCATTCTTCGGTAATCACCGCAATAATTCCGCCGTAAATATGGGCTGCATCAACGCCCTGATGACGGCGCACTTCTTCAAACGCCAGCATTCCCGGCTTCACGGTGTCGAGCAGTTCCGCAATGTGTTGCCGCATCCGAAGGAACCGCATGCCGCCACCCTCAAACCGCCCGCCTTTCAAGTTCCATGTCCCGGAATCCATGCCGCCGCCGTCATGCAGCACGCACCAGCCGCACTTTGTTCCTGGGTCAATTCCGATTACTGCCATGCTATGCCACCTTCTCCAACACGAAAAACGGTACACGCGGGTATACCCAAATGCTCCCGCGATAGTGCAAAGGAATGGAAAAACCATACTTTCCTTCATCCTCAAGAATTTCAAATACCCTTCCGATATGCTGGTCGAGCATCCTCTCCCAACCGTATTGCCATCCTCGTTCATCCTTTTCCGGACGGCGCACTAAGCGCACCTTGTCGCCTACGGCAAGCCCACAAACTGAGTGTTGTGCTTCGTATGTCATTGCCATTATCTCCATCGAGTTGTTCAAATTGCGCAAGGGGTGGTGGTCATTGGATAGCCGCCGTTTCATATTGTTCCAACAGCTTTTCCCCCTCGTCTGTCACGCGCCACCTACCGAAAGACCTAACTGCCAGACCGCGCCGTTCAAGAGCCTGCAATGTCGGCTGTTGGAAATATGCTGACGCGCTACAACAAGGGTTGTACAAATCTTCCAATGCCCTGCGCATACAACGCGATAATTTTCGCATCTCCCCCTCCTCGCACCACTTACACGCCAGCTCCCCGGCCCAGGTTCAGGCGCAGTCGGTGCGGTTACACATTACAGGCCGTTGTCCATATTGCGCCCGGTGCGCTTTGTTTCGATCTCGGTTGGCATCGTCGTGGGATAAAAATTCGCAAACGGTTTTTCAAAGCAGAGAGCACAGGAACCAACGCCAGAACTGCGTCCCTTGGCAACGATCAATTCAACCTTTGGAGTAGGCAAAGCCTGTTCGGCGCGCGAGGTATGCAAAAACATCACAATGTCTGCATCTTGTTCAATCGCGCCAGACTCACGCAGGTCAGAAAGACGTGGCTTTCTGTTTTCTTCTTCCATCTTTCGGCTCAACTGGCTCAGTAAAAGCACAGGGCAATTGCAGTCGAGCGCGAGTTGCTTGAAGCTGCGGCTCATTTCGGCCACCTCCCGCTCACGGCTATTGCTCTTTGTATCGGCCTCCATGAGCTGCAAATAGTCGATGATAATTAGCCCAACTCCGCCCATGCTCTTTGCAATGCGTCTCACTTCACGCGGTGTCATGGGGGCAATGGACTTTTCAACGATCAGCAGGGGCAGAGCATCAAGCTGCTCTTGCGCGCTCTGTATTTTCGGCATGAGGTTAGGAGCATGTTCGATACCTTGTCTGAAAATACGCGAATCAATGCGGGCTTCGCGGGCAAGTATGCGCGAGGCAACCGTCTCGTCTTTGACTTCGCGGCTTATTTCAAGCACTGGATGCCCAAGCCTCGCCGCCTCAACGCCGAAACAGGTTGCGAGGGCTGTTTTACCCAATGCTGGACGTGCAGCCATTACAGCCAATTCGCCAGGGACAAGACCACCCTTTAAAATTTTGTTTAGCTCTGGATATGGGGTCGGCAAAGGCTTTGCGGCTTCTCCGTTTTCCAGCTTTGCCACCACCCGGCGCATAATTGCACTTAGGCTGTAATCCGTCCGGTCTGCGCATCCGCCCTCAAGTTGCGTTGCAAGTATTGCCGCCCCACTTGCTATTTCCGAAGGCTCGTTACCATACCGCTGGCAATCAGCGACCATGCCCAACAATTTGCTCTCTGCCTGTTGTTTCAGCCCTTCACGGCGCACGATTCCGGCCAAGTGCAGAATCGTTTCTTCACGCGCTGAGGCGATGGACAGAGCGTAAAAATTGGCAACATCAGCCATGCCCACTCCGGGGTAATCCTTGGAATGAGCATTCACCCATTCGCCAACCGTCACGGGGTCGGGGCGTTTATGGTCTGCTGCAATCGCGGAAATCGCGCTGTACACTGCCTGAGCCTGCAAATCGTGGGTAATCAGTCCAGCAGGACAAACCGCCAGCACGGAATCAGCCTCAATCACTCGCTGGACTATCCCGCAGGCTGCGGCCCGCACAAAATCGCGTTCAGCCTCGCGGCGCATTTCAATCACGTTGGTTAGCTGGCTCATTACGCGGCCTCCCTGCGAGTGTACTTGCCCTCAATGATTTTTGCGAAGTTCCTCGGCATGGCTATCCAATCCAGCGAGGCAAAGAATGGCTTCCCATCACGGTCTGTCACCCGGCCCATGAGGAAATCACACTCACGCCCAACGTACTCAAACATGCGCCTGAAATAATCCAAGCCTTCTGCCTGTGAGGAAAAAGCCTTTGCCTCCCACCGCTCACGCCACCTTGCGCCCAGGTTTCCCTTGCGCGCTTTGTCCCAAACTTTCATGCGGGGCAGCACCGGGAGAAGTTCGTGGTACATGTCCAAAATCTGCTGGTGAGGACAAGGCGGAACCTTGGTTCCGGCATCTTCCCGAAGGGAAGACTCTTTATCGCTAGGAGAAGGAACAGGAGCAGGAGAAGGAGCGGGGGCAGGGCTTGGCAGTTCGTTAAGCAGCCGTTCAACGGTCGTTTGACGTTCGTTAACGCTCCTTAACGATTCGTAGTCCTCTTTACTGATTCCCTTAACGCCAGCTTCAACCAGCGTTGCGTATTCGTTAGGATAAGTACGAGCCATCCTTGAGAATCGCGAAGCGTCCGAGCGGGCATCGGCACCAGCGGCCCAAGAATTATTCTCAAGCCAATCATGCAGCGCGTAGGCTTCACCGTTCTGGTCAAGGAAGCCGACCTCAACTAGAGCTGAAACAAGCGCACCATCCGTTCCGTCCCAGCCGGAAGCCAGCTCGATATCTTCCACGCTCATGCCTGACAGGTCGCCATCAGCGCGCAGCTTTGCGGCATAGGCCCACAATTGCAGCAGGGCCATGAGCCCATCAGAGCCAAGGCGCTTTTTAAGCTTACGGGCCTTGTGGTGGGCGAAAAAGTCCACAGCAACTCGAAAGTCTGTGTTCATTAACCCCTCCAATCAACCATAGTTTGCTGTCCGGCACGCAGCGCGATCAACTGCTTCTGTGCAGCGGTGTTCCTGTCGCGCATGTCAGCGAAGTATTGCAGGCCGTCTTGCATACCCCTGCCAGTGAGTTCAATCTCCGCACGCAGCAGCGTTTCCATTTCATCAGGAGACAAGCTGCATTGCGCGTTGACATTTACGGTGTTGTTCTGCATAATAGCTCCATTGAGTAACTGGTTCATTCCCTGTAAGCCCCTGTTTTCGCCAGGGGCTTTTCTATTTCTGCGCCTGCCATTCCGGCAGTTGGCACTTCGTCCTGTAAAAAATATCCTGACCAGTAAGCGCGCAGTATCCGTTCCACCATGCCCTGCCTTTCTGCTGACGCCATTGCAGGCATTCGATGCAGCGCGGCGGCTTCATCAATGCAGCACCCTGTACGTTTCATCTTCCGCGAACCCTTCCATGTTGGCGCGGTGCTTCGCGTCATGCTTTGCCTTACACTTGGGGCAGCGGTAGGTTGGCGTGGGCGCCTTGCAGTCGTGGCACAGCCCTTGTGAGCACGGCTCAGGCTTGCGCAGGTAGTTGGATTTGGAAGTAAAGACGTGCATTATTGTGCCCTCCCCATGTCGATAAGTTCCCCACTCGCCAGCGGTTCAAGCTTGTCATGCAGCCCTTTCAGGTGGCGCACCATGTCGGCGATCTGCCCTTGGCTCTCCTTGGCCTCGTTTCTGTCGATCTTCCCATCTGCCACATGCTCCCGCGTGATGGCGCAGAATTGGCCCACACGGTCAGCAATGGACATTGCCGCGTCCGTCAGGTCGGTTGCGCTTGAAATTGCGCTCTGCGGGCAAATCTCGTCCATTTGGGCAGTCTGCCAATCAAGCAGCACACGGTTTCCCAAGGCGCAGCACAGCGCAGGGATGTTGCAGGGATTTGGGTAGTAGTCTTCGTTGGGCTTGAAATATTTGGCGACATTTGCAGGCGATAGACCGGACTTTTCGGCTATCTCAGAGTTGGTCAGGCCGGAAAGCATCTTGGCAAATTGCAACGCCTGATTGAATGTGGAATGTCGCAGATTGATTGATTGCATAGGGCACTACCTTTCAAAAATGGTCTATTGTTGACTTGGTTGGTTTTGATAACCTCTACTCATGCCCAATTGCCTTACCGCCTCAGTCCTGTTACGTGCCTACTTGAAACGCCTTCCGTCCGGCGTATATCGCGTTACCGTCCTATCTGCTGCCCTGCCTCGCCCATTGTTCCGTATGTACCCTGCGGAACTCGGCGAGGCGGTGGCAGTGGAACGGTCAGTGGGGCATGCGTTATGCGCGCTCCAACAACGCACAAAGAATGAACGTGAGCAGCGCAATAAACCCAGCCTCAACGCGGTCTTTGCTGCCCCAGATGAAACAGCCGAGAATGATGCCCATGAGGGCAACAGACAGCGCCATAGCTTAATCCCCGCCGTAAATGTCGTGGTTGCCCAGCCGCTGACCTGCACGTTTCCAGCAACGCCGTATGGCAATGATGGATGGGATAGCAACTGCGCAGAACACGACAAATCCGAATATACCGATGTAAAACATGTACTCAGGCATGGTTCACCTCATGGAGTTAACGAGCCAGTAGCCGTACACGCCGTATGCAGCAATGATCAGGCAGGCGCAGATGGTTATGCGGTCAAGGGTGGGCATTTAGCGGCCTCGCCATTCAAAGAAGGCATCGGGGAGGTTAGCTGCGCACAAAGCAACGAAGACTCCACCCCAAAATGTAGGTTCAGCGAAGCTTGCAACGCACCCGCAGATGAACATTACGGCATTGAAAATTACGCCGCTCAAATTCCACAGCCTACGCAGCATCTTCGCCTCCGCGTTGTGTGGCAGGGGTTGCTGTAGCCGGGGGCCACAGGTCGGGGCGCAGCTCAGAACGAGGGATGCCAAAAGCCTCTGAATATTCCGCCGCAGCCTCAGCCGGAATTTTATCCGCCTTACAGTGCCGATAGACGGCATTCAGCCCGCGAGAGCTACAGGCGGAGGCAAGCTCCCGAAAGGTCATGCCACGTTCGATACGAAATACTTCAAGTGCATTTTTCATAGACATTATGTTCTATCAAAAGAACAAAAAAAGCAAGTGAAAAAACATTGCTGTCATTTGTAAAAAACGAACAAGCTCGCTAAGTGATGAATATGGAAAAAGAAGAATTGACCGCATACGAACAGGCCGCACAAAGCGCGTGGGCTGCCATCTCAAGCAAGATTGTTGAGATGAAAGACTCCGGCGTTAAGCAGGCAGAAATAAGCAGACGTTTAGGCGTTACTCGCTCGGTAGTTAGCGGGTGGGTAAATGGGACAACCACCTCTTCAAACGCCTCGTTTTCAGACATGCTTAAATATTTAGACGTCTTGGGGCTTAACGTGCATGACTACCTTCCCAATGTCCCGATGATTTGCAGGCTTGGGAAGTATGCCCCTAAGCATGTCGTGAGCGGCGAGAATCTACCCCTCGTGCCTGTGCTTGGCGGTACTGGCGCGGGGCCGGACGTCGAACTTTTTGACGCTGAGCCTGAAACCTTCATCCAGGTGTTGCCGCAATATATGCTGCCTGATCTGGCTGCCTTCCGCGTTGATGGTGACAGCATGGAACCGACAATCAAGTGTGGCTCGTATGTCGGCGTTGTCCCTTTCAATGGTGACATAGCCGAGGGCGGCATTTATCTGGTGAGTATCCCACCTTTCGGCAGGCTGATTAAACGGCTGAAAATGGGCGTTGACGGCGGGATAGATTTGGTTTCAGACAATGAGCGCTATGAAAAACGCACCATCAATTATGAAGGCTATGACAAGGTAGTGTTGGGCCGCGTGGCGTGGGTGTGGCAGTTGTTTTAGGCCGCGAGGTGGGGATGGAATTTAATCAGGGAGCATATCAATGAACCATGAAGAGATTCAGGAGCGATTTGGAAGATTGCCACAATTCACTCGTGGCTCTGATTGTCCGGCTGTGCGGGTATGTGAAATTGTCGGTAATGCCCGTAAGGGTTGCTATGCTGGGTGCAAAAGCCCAACGCCAGTTACATCCATGTCAATGGATGCCTGTATTGCTGGGCTAATTTTGCTCACTGCCAGAGGACAAGGGCTGTTCACTCAAGAAATGGAAGACGAGTTACAGCAACGGAAAATCGGCTTTATTTCTTCCACAGAGGGTTTGAAGTAGGCTCAGATGCCACCGATGCAGCAGCATCTTTTGCTTGGAGATATTCGACAAGCTGCGCCAGATTGAAATTGATCTCCGTGCATACCTGCAACAGCCTTTCCCGTGTGACTGAATCTTCCATGCTCATTCTCCCGCCCCTTCATGGGGGCTTTTTACTGGTTAATATACTTACTGGCTTAAATGCCTTTATGCTTTAACTCTTAATGCCTTTATGTATTCCCAAGCGGAGAGGGGCTTGCAAGTGAGGGCAAGACTCGCCCTTACCCATGCCGTTAAGCTATGGGGACGATCTTGCCCTTGATTCCATGTATTCCCGAAGGAGAGCCGGGGAATCGGAGGGGCCAACCCTAGTACGCTGCTAACTAGATTGGCTCAGAGCTTGCCGGGTATGTAGCGTTCCCGTCCTGTCAGTCTCGCTCTTCTCTGCTTTCGACTCTTGCGACCCCGGCTGCTGACTTCGTGGTTCCGAGGGTTTCAACTCCCATTCCGCCACTGTCTGTATACCGTCCAGAATGGGGCCAGTTTCACGCTTTGGCCTGCGGGTCGGTCATGCCAACCACTCACCGTCATTTTTAACGAGTAGACGGAACCCCCGTATCGCGCCGTTTTCCTCGGCGTGATTTTTTTATATCAAAAAATGTTCTCTTAATCAAACAAATTTGCTTCTGGCATGTTGACATTGTTCTGACAATCGAACATACTGACTTTGCGAGCAGGGAAGAACTCCACGGAACAGCGCCTACGGGCAGGGGGCCGGGGAAAGTACCTGGGAGCAAAGCCGCTGCTCAGTAGCGAGGCCCGAAAAGGGAGGCTGACCGTAAGCGAAGCCGAGCAAGTACGGAGTCCTAGACCGAAGGGCGCAAGGCGGTTGGTTAAAGCGGATTACGGCGAACAGATCATTGACAATTGAGCGCGATGAAAGCCCTACCCAGATGTGAAGCACGAGCGGGTGGATCTACTGGGGCCAGCTGGAGCGAGGACGGTCGGGGATGGGCCGAATCACAAAATCCCCCACGGTTACGACGTAGAGAGCGGGCCGTGAAAATGGATAAAGCGAATTTTTTCTGACCGCTGGCAACCCCGGTTGTCGGCGGGATTGGAAAAGTTACCAACACCCATAAACCATCAACAGAGAGAGAAAAATAATGAATGACCATATCGCAGAACTTTTGGGCAATATCGCTGGTTCCGGAGGAATGAGGGCCAATATCATTCAGTTCGATTCCGAAGGTGCGGGCATTGAACACGCCAAGCGTCTGGCAGCGCTCAAACCGGGCGACATCATCTACAGCGGAATGGAGGGGGAAAAGATACAGAAATTCGTGTTCATGGGGCATGCTGATGCTGGCGGCCGAGCGCTTGGTATCTGCGTTGAGACGGTAACCTTGTCGCCGCGAGACTCGCCTGGGGCGGCGTGCGCTTCGAGCCCGATGCCGGAATGGAGTAGCGGCGGAATTTCTTTCACACAGCTCCGGCGCGTACCGGGGCGGGAATGAAGGAACTTCAATAAGTGGAGGGAGTCATGAAAAGCTAGTTTTACGAAATACGAAACGCCTTGAATCGTATTATTCCGGCAAGTGATTTGCGGGCAAAGAACTTCGGAAGCTGGTCAAATGCCAGCTTATAATTGCCCTTTTTGAGCGACAGCAGTTTTCCTGAATCTTTTCACCCTGCCAGCGACCATATTGCTACCATCAGCAAAAATGTCGCTGACTGTGATGGAGAGGTTACGGCAGGTGCGGCCTGCGGCGAACGTGGGTATTGCTGAGGACTCTGGCAACAGCGCGCATGACCAGACAATCCGTAGAGGCTAACCCGGTGCGAATACGGGGACTGCCATCAAATTTTAGGAGGTGTTTATGCGCTGGCAAGACAAGCTGACTAAGGAAGAGCTTAAACATCTGCACGAGTATGGAATTTTTTCTGTAAAGCGCTTTTTTGAAATGAGGGAGCGCCAATGCCGAGACATGCTTAAGATTTCGGGTAACTGCGACATCCCGGCAGAGATCGCGCATGGGTGCATGGACTGCCGCAAGATTGCTGATAAGCTCGGTGTTTAAAATTTGCGCCGCGTTCTGTGTCTATGTCGCTGCGCTGGGTCCGTTCCATTGGGGAGCGGCCTTTATTTTTATCATCAGGTCGCCGTGAGCGGCCTTTTTTATGGAGGCTGAACATGGCGAAGGTCAAAGGTATGGATGCGAAGGCGTTTGTTAAAAAGTATGGCTTAAATGTTGAAGGCTACCTCGACCTCAGGGGCACGCAGATCAGTACGCTGCCTGACAACCTGGTAGTGGGCGGCTACCTCGACCTCAGGGGCACGCAGATCAGTACGCTGCCTGACAACCTGGTAGTGGGCGGCTACCTCGACCTCAGGGGCACGCAGATCAGTACGCTGCCTGAC
>QKDT01000020.1 GCA_003251995.1 Desulfovibrio desulfuricans | reverse complement strand
CTCTTCGGGGAAAGGCCCGAACCTGTCGCGAATACCCAGCGCGGCTTCTTCCCGCGCCGCCCCGCCCGTAGCCGAGGTGAGCATTTTGTAGCAGCGCAGACGTTCACGCCCGTCCTCAATGTACGATGCGGGAATATGCGCAGGCAAGCCCAAAGTAAGTTCCGTCTCCACGGTCTGCGCTTCTGGCGTACCCTTGAGCCGACCCACGGCCTCCTCAAGCATTTCAAGATACAGATCAAGGCCCACCCTGCACATGTGGCCCGACTGCACCTCGCCAAGGATATTGCCCGCGCCGCGGAGGCGCAGATCTTCCATGGCGACCTGAAAGCCCGCGCCCAGATAGTCCATATCCATGATGATGCGCAGGCGCTCTTCTGCAATGGCGGTGAGGCGCTCCGCATCGGGCACCACAAAAAAGGCATAGGCCTGCCTGTCGCTGCGGCCCACACGGCCCCGCAACTGATAAAGCTGCCCAAGGCCAAACATCTGGGCCTGATCCACCACCAGTGTATTGGCACGGGGAAAATCCAGCCCAGACTCAACAATGGAGGTACACACAAGCACATCAAGCTCACCATGCCAGAACTTGTGCATGGTGTCTTCAAGCTCGGTTTCAGACATCTGCCCGTGCGCCATACCCACGCGGGCCGAAGGCACAAGGGTACGCACGTATTCGGCAACCCTCTCCAGCCCCTGCACACGGTTGTAGACCCAAAAAACCTGGCCCTCGCGCTCGATCTCGCGCTCCAGCACCTTGCGCAGCACAGAGTCGTCGCGCCGCAGCACAGCCGAGGCCACAGGCTTGCGATCCTGCGGTGCTGTTTCGATGATGGAAAGCTCACGTATGCCCGACATGGAAAGTTGCAAAGTGCGCGGAATGGGCGTGGCTGTCAGGGTAAGCACATCCACATTCTTTTTGAGCGCCTTGAGCTTTTCCTTGTGGCGTACGCCAAAGCGCTGCTCTTCATCAAGAATGAGCAGGGCGAGGTTGGGCAGCTTAACATCGCTGGAAAGGACACGGTGCGTGCCTATGAGAATGTCCACCTGACCAGTGGCGGCAGCCTTGAGCACTTCCTTTTGCCTTGGGCGCGTCACAAAACGGCTGAGCAGACCAACATTGACGGGAAAACCCGCCAACCGGGCGCGAAACGTCTGGTAGTGCTGCTCTGCAAGCACTGTTGTTGGGCAAAGCAAAACCACCTGCCGCCCCTCTGAGGCGGCGCGAAAAGCCGCGCGCAGGGCAACCTCGGTCTTGCCAAAGCCCACGTCGCCGCACACAAGCCTGTCCATGGGCTGCGACTTGTCCATATCGTCCAGCACGTCCTGAATGGCCTTGGCCTGATCGGGCGTTTCTTCAAAGCCAAAGGTGGCCTCAAATTCGTGGTACAGCTCACCGGGGGGATCGTACCGAAAGCCCTTGGTCACCTTGCGGTAGGCGTACATCTCCACAAGATCGGCGGCAATTTTTTCAATGGCCTTGCGGGCTTTTTCCTTGCCCGCTGTCCAGCCTGTGCCCCCAAGCCTGTCCAGCGCTGGCTCCACACCTTCCGAACCCTTGAAACGCTGAATAAGCCCCATGCGGTCGGCTGGCACGTAGAGTTTGTCGCGCCCGGAGTATTCGATAAGCAAAAAATCGTTGGCGACAGCGTTCACATCCAGATGGTGCAAACCAGCAAAACGCCCGATGCCGTAATCGCGGTGTACCAGCAGATCACCGGCATTAAGATCGTCAAAAGAATCCAGTCCCTTGAACACACGGGAGGAAACGCGGGGCGTTTTTTCCGCCTTGGGGTACAGGATATCCTCACCCAAAACCAGGGCGTTGTCCCATGCCAGATCAGCCCCCTGGCGGAAGGGGGAAACAAGGGCAAAAAGACCGCGCTGGTCAGATGCGTAACGCTGGGCGGGATGGATGCCGTCCTGCTCTGCCAGCTTTAAAAACTTGGAGCGGCTTCTGCCGGAAGAAAAACTCAGCACCACCTGCCTGCGCGCGCCCTGCCACTCTTTAAGAGCGGCGGCAAGGTGCTGCCAGGGGCGATCCTGCGCACCGGAAAGGGGGAAAAGGTCGCTGAAGGAGTGCAGCGTTCTTTCCGCAAAATCCAGACCTCGGCCCTCTACTCCCATTACCAGGGGTTCGGCATACACGCGTTGAAAGGCGTTCCAGGGTGCGGGCTGCGAACTTTTACGCAGAGCCAGTGCTGCTGGTTGCGGCAGGGGTGCGTCCTCAATTTCCAGGCGTTCTTTAAGCGCAAGTCGCCCGTCACGCAGGGCCTCGGCGCTGTCTACCTCGCCGGGCAGCAGCCACAGGCAATCCTGCGGTAGCCAATCCTCAAGCAGGCTGGGCGCTTCAACGGCGCAGCCCGGCAACAGGCCTGCCCCACCTGCATCCAGGGCCTTTTTAAAAGAATAACAGTCGTTTTCGCCTATGCGGCCCTCTGCAAACATGCGGTCAAAACGCTTGCGCGTTGCCTCGGTTTCGCGCGCGTCCAGGGCCAGGGGGCTAACGGGCAGCAGAGTCAGCTCGTCGCAACCATGCAACGAACGCTGCGTCTCCGCATCAAAAAAGCGCATTTCGTCAAGCGTATCGCCAAAAAATTCCAGCCGCACGGGCCGCGTATAGCCAGCGGGGAAGATATCGAGGATATCACCGCGCCGGGCCATTTCTCCAGGCCGCGTGACCATGGTAACCCGATCATAGCCCCACTCCACCGCCTGCTCCAGCAGCAGCTCGGGGGCATAGTCGCTGCCCTTGCCCAGCTCCAGCGTGCGCGTGTGAAAAAAGTTGAGCGGCATGTAGCGCAGCAGCAGGCTTTCTACACTGACCACCAGCACACGAGGTTTGGCGAGGGTGAGGGCGTACAACGCGGCAAGACGGGCAGCCCACGAGGACTTGTCCTGCCACTGGCTCAGGGCAGGCAACCCCAGGCTGGGCCACTGCCACGCAGGGCGAACAACTGCTGGGTCTGCCAGAGAAATATCAGGCGAAAAAAGGGTAGCCAGGGAACGTGCCGCGTGGAATTCTTCGCGGGTGCGGGCCACAAGGGCCACGCTACGCCCCTTGTCCAGGGCTTCGCAGGCAAGGCGGCAGCGCGTAACCATGCCGCTGCGTTCCAGATATATCTGCCTTTCGTTGCTTGAGAGCAGTGCGCCAAAAGTGTCCATGAACCTGCGGGGGGGGGTTATATAGCAAGCTGGGGGCAACATGCGCCGCCTCCGGCACGGTCGCGCAACACGACCATAAAACGATAAACCGGGCGGCAGCCAGAGGCCGCGGCCCGGTTCCAGACCGATGGCAAAACCCGTTTTACGGATTTTGCACCGCCATCGAGGGCAAAGCCGTCTGGCGGAAATACAGGGAACAAGACACATGGCGGTGCGGCAATGCCACGACCGGGGCCTTACTTCCCAACGTGTTGACGTTGTCAGCACGATCAAACCGGGCGACAGCCATTGACTGCCACCCGGTTTGCTAATCATTTGCTTCTAGTGTCCGCAGCCGCCGGAGCAGCCGCTGCAACCACCGCCCGTCTGGGGCAGGGGCACCGTGGGCTCAACAGTAAAGCCCGCATAGG